>CAYSOD010000365.1:0-4426 GCA_964432385.1 uncultured Rubrivivax sp. | reverse complement strand
GCGCGGCGCTTCGGCCTGGACCGTGCCTCGGGCGGCCCATCTCAAGGCGCGCCGCTTCGTGGCGGGCTTGCGCGACGACCTGTTCTGCGGCTTTCGCTCCTGCGCCCTGTGATCGCGGTTCGGCCAGGGCTTCCCGTGCGGTCCCGTCCTGAGCGATGATTCACGCCCTCAGCGCCCCCGATCACCCAGCCTTCACACCATGTACGCCTTCGACTACCACCGCCCCGCATCCCAGGCCGAGGCCTTGGCCGCCTGTGAGGGTGACAGCCGTTATCTGGCCGGCGGCCAGAGCCTGATCCAGGCCATGAAGCTGCGGCTCTCCGCCTCGGAGCGTCTGGTCGACCTGGGAGCGATTCCCGGCCTGGACCAGATCTCGTGGGTGGATGGTCGGTTGACCATCGGTGCCATGGCCCGGCACGCCCAGGTGGCGAGTTCGCCCGTGGTCCAGCAACACCTGCCCGCCCTGGCAGAACTGGCCCACGGGATTGGCGACCCCATGGTGCGGTCCATGGGCACCCTGGGCGGGGCGTTGGCGAATGCCGACCCCGCGGCCTGCTATCCAGCGGCCGTCCTGGGCCTGGGGGCCACGGTTCACACTGCCGCGCGGGACATCCCTGGAGATGACTTTTTCACCGGCCTGTATGGCACGGCGCTGCAGGCGGGCGAACTCATCACCGCGGTCAGCTTCCCGGCGACGGCTTGCGCGGCCTACGTGAAGTTCAAGCAACCCGCTTCGCGCTTTGCCCTGGTGGGTGTCATGGTGGTGCGCGGGCCAGCCGGCGTGCGGGTGGCGGTCACCGGGGCGAAGGACCATGTGTTCAGGGCCTCGGGCCTGGAGGCTGCATTGGCGCAGCGCTTCACGCCCGAGGCGGCGCGGGCCTGCCAGGTTCCGCAAGAGGGCTTGCTGAGCGACCTCCATGCCTCGGCGGCCTACCGTGCGGCCATGATTCCCGTGATGACGGCCCGTGCCGTGCAGATCGCGTTGTCGCGCTGAGCCTGCGGCGAGTCCGAGCGATCGGAGTCGAGCGGCCAAGGCACCTAAGGAAAGAGAACCAGCGCGACGGCCCCCCAGGATGGAGGCCACCGATCAGGCGTTGGTGGTGGCTCGCACTTCGTGGATGGTGGTGATGCCCCCCAGCACCTTTTCGATACCGTCCTGACGCAGCGTGCGCATGCTGCCCTCCAGGGCAGCGCGCTGGATGTCGTCCACCCGAGCATGGGTCTGGATGAGGTGGCGCACGTCCCGGGTCACCATCAGCAGTTCGTGGATGCCAGCGCGGCCGCGGTAGCCGGTGCCACCGCACTTCTCGCAACCTGGGCTTTCGTACTGCATCAACTGGCCCTGGCCCGAAGGGTCGCGCCGGGCAGGGTCCTGTCGGTCCACGCCAAAGCGCTCCAGCCACTGGCTCACCAGGACGCTCGCTGTGGGCCGGGTGCGCGCCTCGCTAAACGCATTCAGGTAGTCGCCCACCAACTCTTCGATCTCCACCTCCGTGGCCGGGCGGGCCGTGCGGCAGTGCGGGCACATGCGGCGCACCAGGCGCTGGGCCAACACGCCCAGCAAGGAGTCTCCGAAGTTGAACGGGTCCATGCCCATATCCAGCAGGCGAGTCACGGTCTCGGGCGCGCTGTTGGTGTGCAAGGTCGACAGCACCAAGTGGCCCGTCAACGACGATTCGATCGCCGTCTGCGCCGTCTCCTTGTCGCGGATCTCGCCCACCATGATCACGTCCGGATCGGCGCGCAGGAAGGACCGCAAGGCCTTGGCAAAGGTCCAGTCAATCTTGGGGTTGACCTGCACCTGTCGCAGGCCCTGCTGCGTGATTTCGATAGGGTCTTCCGCCGTCCAGATCTTGCGGTCCGGTCCGTTGATGAACCCCAGTGCCGAGTGCAGCGTGGTGGTCTTGCCCGAGCCGGTGGGGCCCACGCATAGAAACATGCCGTAGGGCCGCTGCACCATGTCCTTGACCCGCGCCAAGTTGTCAGGTGACATCCCGATGTCTTCCAGCGGGATCAGCTTGGCCGAGGACAACAGACGCAAGACAGCATCTTCCAACCCGTTGGAGGTGGGAATGGTCGCTACGCGCAACTCGAGCCGGCTGCCGTTGACGAACTTGCCCAGGGTGATCTTGCCGTCCTGGGGTTTGCGACGCTCGGAGATGTCGAGGTCGCACATGATCTTGATGCGCGCCAGCATGGCGCTGCGGTAGGTGTGCGGCAGCTCCAGATAGGGCTTGAGCACGCCATCCCGGCGGAAGCGGATCTTCACCTTCTGCCGCCCCGGCTGGCTTTCGATGTGGATGTCCGAGACCCCCTGCGCCTGCGCTTCCAGGATCATGGAGTTGATCAGCCGCACCAGGGAGTTGTCGGACTGCTCGATGCCGCCTTCATCGCCTCCCACAGAGTCATCGGCGGAGTCCTGCTCCAGAGAGGCCAGGAGTTCGTTGGATCCCGAATAGTCCAACTCGTTACTGGCCTTCTCCACCTCGGCCAGGCGGGCTTCAAGGCTCTCCGCACCAAGCTTCTGGTAGGCGTGCTCGATGCCCCCCGGCAGCGTCCCGGCGAGAGCCAGCACAGGCACGACCTTGCAGCCTGCAGCGAACTCCACCTCGTCCAGCGCCTTGGCTCGTGAGGGGTCTTCCACCGCCACGATCAAGCGGCCCTGGCGCACCATCAGGGGCAGGGCTTGAACGCGGGCCGCCAATGCCTTGTTGACCAGGACCAGGGCCTCGGTGTCTGGGGGGAACTTGGACAGATCCACCACGGGATAGCCCATCTTGCGGGCCAGAGCGCTCTGCAAGTTCTCCCGCGTCACCAGACCCTTGCGCACCAGCAACTCACCGATGGGCACGCCACGATCTGAGCGCTGTTCCTCAATGGCTGCTTGAAGCTGCTGGGCGGTGATATGCCCCAACGCCACCAAGGCTTCGCCCAGCCGAACGATGGGCATGCGCGCTTGTCGGGCGATGCCGGCCTCGAGCTCCTTCGCGGTGGTGGCGGGTGTCTCCGACAAGATCTCGGCGACCTTCTCGGCCCGCGAAGGCAAGGCAGGGGAGGCCGGCACTGCACTGGCGGCGGAAGGACCGGCTTCCACCTCAACGGGTGCTGCCGTCATGGAAGGGGTGATCAGCGCTTCGGCGTCAGCCCCCAGATCGAATCTGGCGATGCCGGCTCGGGGAATGAAGATACGTTTGACCGAGGCCTGCTCATCCACCGGTTCGAACAGGAACACCCCGGCAGGTCGTTCCACCACCCCCAAGGTCAGGCCGAACGAGGTCTGGCCCGACTTGTGGGTGACGTGATAGAAATCAGGGCGGAATTTCTTCTTGTCGTTACCGAACTTGGATACCGGTGGCACTGGCGTCAACAGGGCCAGACGCAGGAACTGCTCAAAGCGTATGGCAACCGGCTTTCTCGCTTGCGGCGCCTGCAGCAGCACCGTCCCTGCATCACCGTCGAATTCAATCAACCGAACCCGGGTGGTCCCCCCCGTTGGCCCGACCAGTTCGCAAGGGGCCTGCGGATCCACTTCTTGAAGAGCGGGGTAACCTTCCTGCGGAGGTGCGGGCCACAACGCAGACGCACTCGGCCCACCCCACTGCCCGACTGGTCGCTCGGAAGTTGGCGGCAATGCAAAGACAGAAGGGGGATCAGACAGATCTGACATGAACGCCCGGAAGCGGCTGAGTGGAGAGGTCTGCCTTCGAGCCGAGTGCAGACCCGTCGTGATCGGGTACCAATCCTGATGTTGCGAACATGCTGGCGCCCCTCGCTGAGCCCCAGGATCGGCTTCCAGGGCACGTCCAAAACACCTTCACCACAGCCTCGATCGTAATCTAGCTGAGTTGGGATCTCTCGGCGCTGGCTTTGACAGCACTTGTAAGAACTTGCTTCCGAGCTTCTTGCAAGGGAATGCCAGGGAATGTCAAGGAACTGCACCGGGCCCTTCAGTGGTGCGAAAGGGCTGAGGCCCTCAGGGCCTCAGGGCCTCGGGCGCTACCGACGCATCTGTTGCGGCAGGAAGGTGACGATCTCAGGCAGCAGGTAGATCAGCCCCACCGCGGCGATCATCAGGAAGAAGAAGGGCAGCGTGACCTTGGCGATCCAGCCGATCTCGCGCTTGGTCATGCCCTGCAGCACGAACAGGTTGAAGCCCACCGGCGGCGTGATCTGTGCCATCTCGACGACGAGCACGATGAAGATGCCGAACCAGACCGGGTCGATGCCGGCCTTCTGGATCGTCGGCATCAGCACGCCGATGGTGAGCACCACCATGCTGATGCCGTCGAGGAAGCAGCCGAGCACGATGTAGAAGACCATCAGCGCCAGCAGCAGCTGGAACTGCGTCAGCCCGAGCGAGGCGATCCACTCGGCCAGGTGGCGCGGCAGGCCGATGTAGCCCATGGCCAGCGTCAGGAAAGCGGCC
>CAYSOD010000364.1:0-4487 GCA_964432385.1 uncultured Rubrivivax sp. | reverse complement strand
ACCAAGCCAAGCAGCAGGTGGAAGCCTTGCTCACCGGCCGCCGCGCCGAGCTGGCCGAGGCCGAGCTCAACGCGCAGCTCAAGGCCGAGGCCCTGGACGTGACCCTGCCGGGCCGCGCGCGTGGGCAAGGCGGCTTGCACCCCGTCACGCGCACCATCGAGCGCATCGAAGCCATCTTTGGCTCCATGGGCTTTGATGTGGCCGACGGCCCCGAGATCGAAACCGACTGGATGAGCTTCACCGCCTTGAACAACCCGGAGAACCACCCGGCGCGTTCGATGCAGGACACCTTCTACGTGGACGTGAAGGACGCTGAAGGGCGCTGGCTCAACCTGCGCCCCCACACCAGCCCCATGCAAGTGCGCTACGCCCGCATGCACGCGGCGGCCCACGCCGGCCAGGAAACGATGCCCGAGATTCGCGTGATCGCCCCGGGCCGAACCTACCGTGTGGACAGCGACGCCACGCATTCGCCGATGTTTCATCAGTGCGAGGGGCTGTGGATCGGCGAGCACATCAGCTTCAAGGATCTGAAGGTCGTTTTCACCGACTTCCTGCGCCGGTTCTTCGAGGATGACGGGATCGAGACGCGCTTTCGTCCCAGCTACTTCCCGTTCACCGAGCCCAGCGCTGAGATCGACATGATGTTCGCCACCGGCCCGCTGAAAGGGCGCTGGCTCGAACTCGCTGGGTCAGGCCAGGTGCACCCGAACGTGGTGCGCAACTATGGTCTCGACCCGGAGCGCTACATCGGCTTTGCCTTTGGCATGGGCCCGGACCGCCTGACCATGCTGCGCTACGGCGTCAGCGACCTGCGGCTCTTCTTCGAGAACGACCTGCGTTTCCTCGCGCAGTTCCGCTGAGCTGCCGAGCCGTCAAAAGTCGGCTTTGATCAGCCCTGCCTTGCGCCTTCACTGACCTCGATCGAACCCTTCCCGAGCCCCAAGATGCAATTCCCGGAATCCTGGCTGCGCGAGTTCTGCGATCCGCCCCTGAGCACCCAAGCCCTGGCCGAGCTCCTGACCATGTCGGGCATGGAGGTCGAGGAGCTCAAGCCGGTGGCCCCGCCTTTTCACCACATCGTCGTGGCCGAGATCCTCGAGGCCACCCAGCACCCCAACGCCGACAAGCTGCGCGTGTGCAAGGTGGACGCCGGACCGCACTCCGCCGAGGGGCCGCTGCAGATCGTCTGCGGCGCGCCCAATGCCCGTGCAGGCATCCGGGTGCCGCTGGCCCTGGTGGGCGCGGAGTTGCCCCCAGGCGAGGATGGCAAGCCCTTCAAGATTGGCGTGGGCAAGCTGCGCGGGGTGGAGAGCTTTGGCATGCTGTGCTCGGCCCGCGAGCTCAAGCTGTCCGAAGACCACGCCGGCCTGCTGGAGCTGCCTGCCGACACGCCCATCGGGCAGGACGTGCGCCAGGCCCTGGCGCTGGACGACACCCTGTTCACGCTCAAGCTCACGCCCAACCTGGGCCACGCGTTGAGCGTGTACGGCATCGCGCGCGAGGTTTCGGCCCTCACGGGCGCGCCGCTGAAGACGCCCGCCTTCCCACCGGTCAGCCCGACGCACCAGGACAAGTTGCCTGTGGAGGTGAAGGCGCCGGATCTGTGCGGGCGCTTCTCCGGCCGCATCGTGCGTGGCGTGAACACCGCCGCCAAGACGCCCGCCTGGATGGTGGACCGGCTGGCGCGTTGCGGCCAACGCTCGGTGAGTGCCTTGGTGGACATCTCCAACTACGTGATGTTCGAGTTCGGCCGGCCCAGCCACATCTTCGATCTCGACAAGATCCACGACAAACTCGTCGTGCGCTGGGGACAAGCCGGCGAGACCCTGAAGCTGCTGAACGGCAACACCATCGAGCTCGATGAGCAGGTGGGGGTGATCGCGGATGCGCAGGCGGTGGAGTCCCTGGCCGGCATCATGGGCGGTGACGCCACGGCCGTCAGCGACGACACCCGCAACGTCTACGTGGAAGCTGCCTTCTGGTGGCCCGAGGCCGTGGCTGGCCGCTCGCGCCGCTTCAATTTCTCCACCGACGCCGGGCACCGCTTCGAGCGCGGCGTGGACCCGTCGCTCACGGTGGAACACATCGAACACATCACCGCGCTGATCCAGCAGATCTGCGGCGGTGAGGCTGGCCCGATCGATGACCAGACGCTGGCCTTGCCCCCGCGCGAGCGCGTCACCCTGCGGGTGCCCCGGGCGGCCAAGGTGCTGGGCATGCCGCTCACCACCGAGCAATGTGCGACCGTATTTCAGCGCCTGGGTCTGGCCTTCGAGCAGCGGGGCGACAGCCTGGTGGTCACGCCGCCGGCCTGGCGCTTTGACCTTGCCATCGAGGAAGACCTGATCGAAGAGGTCATCCGCGTTATCGGCCTGCAGCACCTGCCCACCACGCCGCCGCACGCGCCGGTGACCTCCCGTCCGCAACGCGAGGGCCGTACCTCAGCCCACGCGTTGCGCCGCTCGTTGGCGGCTTTGGGCTACCACGAGACCATCACCTTCAGCTTCGTGGAGGAACGCTCGGAGCTTGAACTGGCAGGCAACGCCGACCCGATCCGCGTGTTGAACCCGATCGCTGCGCCCCTGGCCGTCATGCGATCGTCGCTGCTCGGCAGCCTGGTGGGTGTCCTCAAGACCAACCTGTCGCGCAAGGCGCCACGTGCCCGTCTGTTCGAGATCGGGCGGGTGTTCAGGCGCGATGCATCGGTGCAGGACGGCCCGTTGACCGTGGCGGGCATCGACCAGCCCTTGCGCGTGGCCGGCCTGGCCTGGGGGCCCGTGGACGAACTGCAATGGGGCGAACGTGAGCGCGCGGTCGACTTCTTTGACGTCAAGGGTGACCTCGAGTCCCTGCTCGGGCCGCGGAGCCTGCAATTCCACCCGGATGTCCATCCGGCCCTGCATCCCGGCCGCTGCGCCCGGGTGGAATCTGATGGGCGGGTGCTGGGATACGTGGGCGAACTGCACCCCAAGTGGCGGCAGGCCTATGAGCTGCCGTCGGCTCCCATCCTCTTCGAACTGGCGCTGGATGCTGTGCTGGCGCGCCAGTTGCCCAGCTTCCAGCCCCTGCCGCGGCAACAGCAGGCTTTGCGGGACGTGGCGCTGGTGGTGGGCGAGCAAGTCACCCACGATGCGCTGGTGCAGGCCCTGAAGGCCGACCCCGCCTGCCTGGTGCGCAGCGCAACCCTCTTTGACATCTACAAGCCCGTACAGGCCCAGGCCGGCTTTGCCGTTAACGAGCGCAGCTTGGCGGTTCGCCTGGAACTGCTGGACGACACCGCAACGCTCACCGACGAGCGCATCGAGCTGGCGGTGGCGGCCGCCGTGCAGCGTGCCGCCCAGGCCTGCGGTGCGCGCCTGCGCACCTGACGGTGAGCCTCATGGAGCAACGTCTGATGAACGACCAAACCCTGAGCGGCCCTCTGACGGGGGCTGTCCTGCAGTCTCTGGAGACGCCCACGCTGACCAAGGCCGAACTGGCCGAACTGCTGTTTGACCGTCTGGGCTTGAACAAGCGCGAGTCCAAGGACATGGTCGAGGCCTTCTTCGAGATCGTCCACGGCTCGCTGGTGCAGGGACAGGATGTGAAGCTGTCAGGCTTCGGCAATTTCAATGTCCGGCGCAAGGCTCCGCGGCCGGGCCGCAACCCGCGCACGGGGGAGTCCATCCCCATCAAGGCGCGACAAGTCGTGACCTTTCACCCCAGCCTGAAGCTCAAGGCCATGGTGCAAGGCGAAGTGCCGCCCACGGGCGAATTCGAGTAGAGTTTTCGGCTGATCGTTGTCGCATTCTGCTGACCTTGCCGGTCCTTCATGGACACCGCGCTACCTGCCATTCCTGCCAAGCGTTACTTCACCATCGGAGAGGTCAGCGACCTCTGCGGCGTGAAGGCCTATGTGCTGCGTTACTGGGAGCAGGAATTCACACAGCTGCGCCCCATGAAGCGCCGTGGTAATCGCCGTTATTACCAGCACCACGAGGTGCTGCTCATCCGGCGGATCAGGGAACTGCTCTACGAAGAGGGGTTCACGATCAGCGGGGCCCGCAACCGGCTGGCCGAGTCCATGTCCACTCGGCGCGCCACTGGGGCGCAGTCCGGCGGTACGTCCGGCGCGCCAGGCGAAGCTGGAGCCTTGCCAGAGCCGGTCACAGCGTTGCCGGAAGAGGCTTCTCAGCCGGTGCCATCGTCGGCTGCTTCGAGGGCAGCGGTGCAGCCTTTGCCTGCAACCCTCGCCGCGCCTGTAGCGGCCGCGGGAGCGCAGTCCTTGTCGGGTGACACGGTGGAGGAGCTGATGCGCGAACTCAAAGCCATCCGCCGCTTGCTGGAAGACTGAAGGCGCCCACCTGTGTTTGATCCGTCGGCTGTGAACCAGCCGCGCGCCAGCGCAGCGCAGCCCGATAGGACCTCGGGCGCGTCTATAATGCGAGCTTCGTCGGGGTGTAGCGCAGCCTGGTAGCGCACTTGCATGGGGTGCAAGGGGTCGC
>CAYSOD010000363.1:0-4489 GCA_964432385.1 uncultured Rubrivivax sp. | reverse complement strand
AGTAGGCCGTTGCCAGGCCGTGACCGCCGCCGCCGACGATGATCACGTCGTAACGCGGCTTGGGCTCGGCATCACGCCACGCCGCACCCCAGTCCTGGTGGCCCTGACGGGATGCTGCAAGAAGGTTCCAGCCCGAGTAGTTGGTGCGTTTCATGCCTCAAGTGGACAGTATAGTATCCACATAACACCAGACTTGGAGGAGATCTTTTGAAATCAACCATTGATTTGGATGAAATCCTGACCGGCATTCAGCGTTGGATTGCTATTGAGAGCCCCACGGATGTCCCTGAAGCTATGGAGCGGATGACAGCTCAAGCTCAAGCGGACTATGAAGCCATGGGCGCCCGCGTGGAGCGTATCCCAGGGCGCGATGGCTTTGGCGACCACCTGCTCGCCTCCGACGATCGGCACTGTCCACCCGAATTGGCTGCCGGGCCGGGCATCCTTTTGCTCAGCCACCTAGACACCGTGCATCCGATTGGCACGCTGGCGAGGGACAACCCGATGCGCATTGAGGGTGATCGGCTGTACGGCCCGGGCGCCGAGGACATGAAAGGTGGAACGTATATCGCCATGGCCGCGCTCAGGCAGATCGCCCGCGAAGGCCGCAGAACACGACTGCCTGTTCGCCACCTGATGGTGAGTGATGAGGAGATGGGCAGCGACACCTCACGCGAACACATCGAGCGCGAGGCCCGACGTGCAAAGTACGTGCTGGTGACTGAGCCCGCTCGTTCGGGCGGCAAGATCGTGACCGCACGCAAGGGTATTGCAGCGTTCACGGTTACCGCGCACGGTGCACCGGCGCACGCTGGCGTTGAGCATCACCTGGGGCGCAGTGCCATCCGCGAAATCTCTCACCAGATCTTGGCTCTGGAGGCGATGACAGACTATGCCCGCGAGCTCACGGTGAACGTAGGGCTGGTGCGAGGGGGGACTCGTTCCAACGTTGTCCCTGAGTGGGCCTCGGTCGAGGTCGATGTGCGCATGCCGAACCCAGCAATTGGTGAGGAAATCGTGCAGCGCATCAGAGGCTTGCGGCCTGTCACCCCCGATGTGCACCTCAGCATCGAAGGTGGCATCAACCGCCCAGGCTACGAGAAAACGCCGGGCATTGCCGCACTGTATGAACATGCCAAGGCGCTCGCTGCCGAGATCGGCTTTGAGCTGATCGACCTGAAGACGGGCGGCGGCAGTGACGGGAACTACACCGCTAACATCACGCCCACCCTGGACGGCCTGGGCGTCGATGGCGACGGTGGACACACCCACGATGAGCGCCTGTACATCAGTTCCGTGATTCCGAGAATGCGTCTGCTCATGCGCTTGATGGAAACCCTGGCTTGAGGTCGCCCTGAGTCAGGTTCAAGCATCCGGGGGTTCAGCGCCGGTGCGCTCGACGAGCATCCGGTAGGCCTGCGGTACGCGGTGCGCTCCGAAGTCAAAGATGGTGGTCTTGTAGGAGCGCGTGGCATCCAGGTCGATCTCCGCCACCACCAGTTCGTCGCCTGACGTGGTGGCCCTTGCGACGATTTCCCCGCTGGGCGCCACGACCATCGAATCGGACAGCATCGCTTGGCCTTCCTCGATGCCCGCCTTGCCCACCGCCACGGCCCAGGTTGCGTTCTGGTAGCAACCGGACTGGAGCACGAGTGAATGCTGAAACGCCACCAGCTTGTCATGTTCCGGAGCCTCCGGGTTGCGCATGGGCGTGTTGTAGCCAATCAGCACCAGTTCGACCGCTTGAAGCCCAAGTACCCGCCACGCTTCAGGCCAGCGCCGGTCATTACAGATCAACATGCCCACGACCCCACCGAAGGCGCGCCACACCGGAAACCCCAGATCGCCAGTCTCGAAGTAGCGTTTCTCCAGATGCTGATGGTCAAAGCCTGGCTGCGGCTCGCGGTCGCCGGGAAGGTGCACCTTGCGATAGTGCCCGATCAAACTTCCGTCGGGTCCTACCAGTGCTGAACTGTTGAAGCGCCTAAGGCTACCGGCCTGCCTGGTGAGTTCGGCGTAGCCAAAGCACACGCCAAGGTGAAGTCTGCGCGCCGTCGCAAGGAGTGGTTGTGTTTCCCGGCTGGGCATGGAGGATTCGAAGAATCCATTCAGCACCGAGTCGTCATCGATCGCCCAACGCGGGAAGAAGCTTGTCAGAGCCAGTTCTGGAAAGACGACCAGGGCCGTCCGAACCCGCGCCGCCTGCTCCATGAGAGCGACCATGCGGGCGACGACGCTGCTGCGACTCGCGTCGCGAGAGACTGGCCCGAGTTGCGCAGCCGCGACGGTGATGACGCGGGCCATCGCATGCCGATCCCGCTTTAGAACTGAGCCCGGGCCAGAACACCGAGCGAGCGTGGTGCCACCCTGGAGTCCGGCAGACCAAAGATTCCCGGGAACGTCACACCATTCGAATTGGTGAGGTTCTTGCCCTCGAGGTAGATCTGCCAGGTGCGCATCTCCACGCCGATTCGCGCGTTCAACGTGTCGATGTTGCTGCCGGTGACATCCACCCCTTGATTGCGGATGATGAACTTCACGGGATCTGAATGCTGGTAGTCCAGACGTGCCATTCCGGGCACGCCTGCCACCCAGGCAAATCGATGGCTCAGCGAGACCGACGCCGTCTTCTTGGGCACGAAATTCAATGGGTCGCCCTTGTTGCGTTCTGCGGTCTTCACGTCATAGACGAGGTCAGAGTAGCCGAAGCTGACATCAAGCGTTGTGGACTTGGTGAGTGCCGCTGAAAGCGTCACGTCCAGACCCGGCCCGGAGGCCTTGCCGGAGTTGACGGTGAGCGCTTGACATGTTGCAGGAGTACAGCCCGGCGCCAAGTCTTGCGCCTGCACGTTGTTGTACTTGCTGTGATATGCAGACACCTCGTATTGCAACTTGTCGCCAACCAGGGAACCGCGATTGCCGACTTCGTAACTGACGATGTCCTCAGGACCATAGCTGCGTGGCGTTGACGCAGTATTGAAGCCGCCGCTGCGGAAGCCCTTGGAGGTGGTCGCGTACAGAGCGCCCTTGGGGGAATACCGCCACAGCATGTTCACTCGAGGCGTTGTGGCGCTGAACTCAGCACGGTCGTTGTAAATCGTGGAGGGAGTACCGGGGGGCGCGAATCCGGACGGTAGCTTGGAGCCGACGCTCTCAACCTTCTCCTTGAACGAGCGCAGGCCGCCAGTCAGCGACAGCTGAGGTGCCAGGGCATAGGTCAGCTCGCCAAAGAGAGCGGTCTGGTTGACATTGGTAGGGCCGGTTCCATCGTAGCCACCTTGCAGCCTGAACGTGGAATCGCTCCACACGTCCGACGTGACGGAATGAGTGTCCGTCTTGCGGTAATAGGCGCCGGCCGTCCAGGTCAGCGGCCCCTTGTCGTCTGACTCCAGACGAATCTCCTGGGTTGTAATCTTCTGCGACATGTCTTGTCGATATCCGCCTCCGGAGGTCGGCTTGGGCATGACCAGCGGCCTGAACGGCAAGCCAGCGTAAACCGGCGTCAGTTCAGCGGTGGTGTCGATCTTGCGATCGAGATACCCAGTGGAGCTGACCAGCCGTGTGCCGCCAAGGTCAGCGCTGATGACCAAATTGAACAGGTCGGTCTTGTCCTTGGTGGGCGTTGCGATGTACGACGCAATGGTGCGGTCGGCTTTCGAACCTGAACTGTTCTTGGTGTCGGTTTCGGTATGGAAGAACATTGCCGTCACTTCCAAACCGGCGCTCGGCTTCACCAGCAACTTGCCGCGCAAGAAGTCTCGCTTGGCGCTGTTGATGTCCTTTGCGCCATTGACGCTGTTGTCCACCCAGCCTGGAAGATCTTCATGGCCAGCCACCAGCCGCAAACCCGCGACTCCTGTGGACAGGGGCACGTTCACCACGCCGCTGGCGCGCCAGCCGTTCTGGCCGCCGCTCAATTGGCTGATACCGCCTTCAATGCTGCCCTCGAACTTGTCCAGGCGCGGCGCCCTCGTGATGAAGCGGATGGTGCCACCCATGGAGCCATCGCCGTACAGCGTGCCTTGCGGACCTCTCAAGACCTCGATGCGAGCCATGTCGACCAGCGGAACATCGAGCGAGCGCTGCGCGTCGGGCATGTTCAGCGAGATCTCGTCGAGGTAGGTACCGACCAGCGCAGCACCGTAGCCCACGCCCTGCGACAGGCCGCGCATTTGAATTCGGCTTGCGCCAGGTGCGTTCTGGTTGATGAACAGCGACGGGATGACCGACTGCATCTGCTGGATGTCGGTGACACCACGGTCTGTAATCTCGCTGCCGCCGATGGCGGTAATCGAGTACGGCACATCGATCACCAACTGCGTGCGCTTGGATGCCGTGACTTCCACCTTTTGCGGCTCCTGCACTTGCGCGCATACGAGAGGGGCCGAAGACAACAGGGCGATGGCAGAAACAACTGGAGTGAGGCGGTTAAGGGCAGTAGACAGCTTCATCGTTCGCTCCGTGGATGGGGGTGGGCGCCGCACAGCGG
>CAYSOD010000362.1:0-4495 GCA_964432385.1 uncultured Rubrivivax sp. | reverse complement strand
GCCTGTGCGAGGGCTGCGCCCGCGCCATCGAGATCGTGCACAACGGCAACGAGCGCGCCGCCATCGCCGCCGCGCAGATGGCACTGCAATTGAAGTGCCCGCACCGCGTGATCCTGGGCACCGATGGGCCGGCCGGCTCGGGTGTGCAGCCCTTGGGCATGCTGCGCATGATCGCGCTGCTGTCCAGCCTGGGCAACATCCCGGCGGAGCTGGTGGTGTGCTTCGCCACGGGCAACACGGCGCGCCTGCGTCAGCTGGACTGCGGCCTCATCGAGCCCGGCCGCGCCGCCGACTTCGTCTTCCTGGACCGCGCCCAGCACACCGCCGGCCGCACGCTGCTGGAGAGCATCCAGCTCGGCGACTTGCCCGGCGTGGGCATGGTCATGATCGACGGCATCGTGCGCTGCGGCCGTAGCCGCAACACCCCGCCGGCCATGGAGGTGCCGGTGGTGGTGCACTGAGGCTGCCCTCCATTTGGCGGGCGACTTCCCGAGTGAGCGCCCGAAGTGCGTGATCCAGCGTGGTGTCAGGCTGCGCGTTACTTGCCGAGGTGGGCCACGATGGCGCGAGCAAATGAGGCGAAGTCACCCAAGTGATCCCGCGCCAAGGCATGCACCACCTGCCAATCGATGGCTTCGTAGTTGTGCATGACGATGTTGCGGAAGCCCACCGCGCGCTGCAGGCGAGTCGCCAACGCCTCAGGGAGGATGCCCTTCTGGCTCAGCAATTCAAACGTCTGACCCATGGTCGCGGGGGCAGGGGTTTCGGTCGACGCGATCATGTGCGCACCCACATCCACGCACATTTGGACCGCTCGGCTCAAGTTCAGTGTGACGATGTCCTGAAGGTCTACCTCACGTGCCAGGGTGTCGGCGTTGTCGGGGCACTTGTCGGCGACACGCTGCACGCATCGGCGCAAGGACTCCAACTTCTGCTCGACTACTTCCCTGTCCACGCTACCCGCCTTTCCTCCAGGATTCGACGGCGCAGCGGTCCGAAGTCCGCCTGATCGACGAGCTGGGTGTAGATGAGGCGGCCGTGCGCCGCGCTGCTGCCCAGGACGCGCCGGCCGTGGCGTACCACTTGGCCTTTGGTGGGCTCGCCTGCGGTGCGCAGATCGATCAGATCTACGGGACGCTGAAGGGTTTGCGACACGGTATCGATCAAGGCCATCCGCTCTTGCGCGGACAGGGGGTGGTCGGCTTGCACGGCAATGTCCACGTCGCTGTCGGGCCGTGCCTGCCCGCGCCCCAGAGATCCAAACAGCAGTACCAGCTCCAGACCCGGAAAGCCTGCCAAGGCCGACCGCAGTTGGCTGGTCACCTGGGTTTCTGGAGCCGCTTTATCGTCCGGCGTGTTGGCGATGGTGTTCACAGCGTTCTCAGTGTCACTCATCTCGGGGGCAGCACTCCAGCGCTACGAAACGCACCGTGCCGCCGCCCTCAGTACTGACTCGCCGGCAACTCCACCATCATCCCGTCCAGGGCCTCGCTGAGCACGATCTGGCAGCTCAGGCGGCTTCCTTCGCAGCGTGGGGTGGCGGTGAAGTCCAGCATGGTGCTTTCCTCTGCCGCCATGGGTGGCAGGGCAGAGCGCCAGGGTTCGGCCACCACCACGTGGCAGGTGGCGCAGGTGAGCAGGCCACCGCAATCGGCGGCGATGCCGTCCACGCCCGCCGCCACGGCCGCCTGCATCAGGCTGTCGCCCGGTTTCCCGGTGATCTCGTGACCGGTCACGCGCCCGCCCGGGCCGGTGTGTTGGAAGTGAATGGTGATCATGGAGATGTGGGGTCAGGGTCCTTCGCTGCCCTGTTGTCCAGAGGGCCTTCGCGGACTGTTGCAGATCAGATAGCGCGCGCCCTCAAGTCGCGGGCGCTGTGTTCTTATCTTGGCCCACTGCGGAGTGGGCCGACCAGGGCGAACCCTGCCGCCGTGCTTCAGCCTGGGCCTGCCACCAGGTGCTCCAGGTGCCAGCCGGGGCAATGCCGTCCACCGAGTCGGGCCCGCCTACCTGCTGGGCAGCGGTGGCGGGGTCGGCGCTGAACGGGGCGGTGCCACCGGCCTTGACCTCGTCCATCGCCTTGAGCAGCAGGCGGCGGTGGGTCATGATGATCTTGTCGCTGGTACCCAGGTGTTCGCGGGTGCGGTCCTGGATGGCGCCCATGCTCTCCACGGCCCACTGGTCGTGCACGTTGATGTCGTCCTCCCCCATGCCCAGGAAGGTGCGCGTGCGCTGTTCCTCGGCGTTGAAGCCCCAGTCGTTGTGGCGGCCGGCCTTGGGCACGTACAACGGCGGCGGTAGGAAGGGAGCGCGCTGGTCGCGCATGGCCTGCTTGTCTACCGGCTTGTCGTAGCTCGTAAAGAAGGCAAACCAGTAGGTGTGCGTGTCGTCCACGGGCACATGCCATTGCGTGATGGTCATGGTGGGCGACAGCGGGATGCAGAAGGTCTGCGGAAAGATCTCGTGCGTCACCCGCACGTGCGTCAGTTCCTCGGTCATGCGCCGCAGCGTGGTGATGCGCAGGCCCCACGGCGTGGGCTCGCTGGACAGCTCCGGGCGGTGGAACTCGCGCATGATCCTCGACATGGGCCAGGCTTGACCGTCCACCTCGCCCAGGCTGGCGCTGCGGAACTGCCGCGCCCCGGCGTTGTCGCCTACCGATTCCAGCGAGGCATCGTTGAGGAAGCGGTGCAGGAAGGAGGTGTGGCAGGGGTCGATGCCCACCTCGAAGGCCTGCAGCCAGTTGCAGTGCCACAGGCCCTTGTAGGCGAAGGTGTGGGTGCCCGGGGCCTCGAAGCAGTCGTAGCGGGGGAAGGGCGGCTGCGTGCCCGGTTCGCCCAGCCAGGCGAACAGCACGCCGCTGCGCTCCACCACGGGGTACTGGCGCTGGCGCACGCGCTCGTGCAGGCGGCTGCCCAGGGGCTCGGCCGGGGTGTCCAGGCAACGACCTGTGGCATCGAACTTCCAGCCGTGAAAGGGGCAGCGCAGGCCGTCGCCCTCATGGCGGGCGTAGGCCAGGTCTGCACCTCGATGGGGGCAGTCCCGGTCCAGCAGGCCCCAGCGGCCCGCCTCGTCACGGAACAGCACCAGGTCCTGCCCCATGACGCGCACGGCCTTCAGCGGGCGCTGGGCCATGCGCGGATCAGTGGCCGGATCGAACTCGTCCACCAGGGCCACAGGCTGCCAGTAGCGGCGCAGCAGTGATCCGCCGTCGGTACCGGGGCCCGTGCGCGTCAGGCGTTCGTTTTGTTGGGCGTTCATGAGCAAGTCCTCGGTGGGCGGGTGCGGGGCAGCACCGGATCCATCAGGGTGAACGATAGCGACATTGGCTGACGGTCGTGCGGCGTAGCTCTCTGGCGCGGTCGGAAGTGTGCGGTTCGCGCGGGCCAATGAAAAGGGCCGTCATTGACGGCCCTGGGGTGGCTCACCCAGGCCGACGCAGGCCTGGGAGTGAAGCAAGCTGACGAACTCAGACCGCCACTTCCTTGGCCACGTCCGCGTACTCCTCGATCTGGTCGAAGTTCATGTACCGGTAGACCTTGGAGGCGTCCTTGTTGATCACGCCCATGTCGGCGTGGTACTCGGCCACCGAGGGCAGGCGGCCCAGGCGGGATGCGATAGCAGCCAGTTCGGCCGAGGCCAGGTACACGTTGGTGTTCTTACCCAGGCGGTTGGGGAAGTTCCGCGTGCTGGTGGACACCACCGTGGCGCCTTCCTTCACCTGGGCCTGGTTGCCCATGCACAGGCTGCAGCCGGGCATCTCGGTGCGCGCGCCGGCGCTGCCGAAGTTGGCATAGTGGCCCTCTTTGGTCAGTTCGGCCTGGTCCATCTTGGTGGGCGGCGCCACCCACAGCTTGACCGGGATCTCACCCTTGCCGGCCAGCAGCGTGCTGGCGGCGCGGAAGTGGCCGATGTTGGTCATGCACGAGCCGATGAAGGCCTCGTCGATCTTGGTGCCGGTCACTTCGGAGAGGAACTTGGCATCGTCCGGATCGTTTGGGCAGCACAGGATGGGCTCCTTGATATGCGCCAGATCGATCTCCAGCACGTGGGCGTATTCGGCGTTGGCATCAGCCTCCAGCAGGTTGGGGGCGGCCAGCCACTCCTGCATCTTCTGGATGCGGCGCTCCAGGCTGCGCTTGTCCTGGTAGCCCTGGGCAATCATGTTCTTCAGCAGCACGATGTTGCTGTTGAGGTACTCGATCACGGGCTCCTTGTTCAGGCGCACTGTGCAACCTGCGGCGCTGCGCTCGGCACTGGCATCAGACAACTCGAAGGCCTGCTCCACCTTCAGGTCAGGCAAACCTTCAATCTCCAGGATGCGGCCGGAGAACTCGTTCTTCTTGCCCTGCTTGGCCACCGTCAACAGGCCTTGCTTGATGGCGAACAGCGGGATGGCGTGCACCAGGTCGCGCAGCGTGATGCCGGGCTGCATCTGGCCCTTGAAGCGCACCAGCACGCTCTCGGGCATGTCCAGCGGCATCACGCCCGTGGC
>CAYSOD010000361.1:0-4516 GCA_964432385.1 uncultured Rubrivivax sp. | reverse complement strand
CTACGGCACTTCCCAACTCGAGACCGTCACATGTTCGTCACGGGTTTGGCGTACTCTGAAATGCATTTCAGCCAATTGCCATTTCCTCTCGCATTCCATGTCGATTCGCGACGTATCCAATCAGGCTGGAGTGTCACCGGCGACTGTCTCACGCGTATTCAACACGCCTGAAGCGGTCCGGCCTGAGCTGCGTGCACGCGTGCAAGCTGCCGCAGCTGCACTGGGGTACCGTCCCAACGCCAATGCGCGTTCACTGCGAACGCAGCGCACCCGGGCGCTCGGCGTGGTGTTACCGACGTTGTTGAACCCGGTGTTCGCAGAGTGCCTGCAAGGCATTGCCCAGGCCGCCGCGGCAGCCGGCTACTCGATCGTGCCCTTCAGCACCGACTACAAGGTAGCCAATGAAGCGCATGCAGCCAATCTGCTGCTGGCGCGCGGTGTCGACGCCCTGATCTTGTGTGTGGCCAACGCTTCGAGGTCGAAAGTCCTTGCCCGGCTGCGATCAGCCAATGCGCCCTATGTGCTGGTCTACAACCGTCATCCTCGCCATCCTTGTATCTCGGTGGATGGCCAATCAGCAGTGACCTCGCTGGTGGAGCGACTTCACGCGCTCGGACATCGGCAGATCCTCATGGTGAGCGGCGCCTTGGCTTACTCCGACCGTGCCCAACAGCGCTATCAGGGCTATCTAGAAGGTATGGCCGCTGCTGGCTTGAAGCCGCAACTTCTGGAAGTGCCCTTCATGCAGGGGGCAACTGAGCGCATGGCCGAGTTCCTGGCGGCGCGACAGGTCATTCCAGACCCGCCGACTGCCGTGGTGTGTTCCAACGATCTGCTGGCCATCCGCTGCATCCGCGCAGCCCACCTGATTGGGATTCACGTCCCTGCAGACCTTTCAGTGGCCGGCTTCGACGGCATCGGACTCGGCCAGGAGCTGACGCCTGCGCTGTCGACGGTCGTTCAACCGAACACCGAGATCGGCAGGCGCACGGTCGAGCTCCTGGTCCAGGCACTTTCCGTAGGCATCCGGTTAGAGCCTCAAAACAGCCTCACGCTGAACCTTCACTTCCGGGAGGGCGAATCCATCGCCGCTGCCCGCATTCCAACCCGCGCTTCTTCCATCTCTCAACCACGAAGGATCTCAACATGAAACTCTTTCCCTCTCGACTGCTGAAGGCGGTTGCTGTCGCCTTCGGGCTGCTGGCCGGCGCCAGCGCCATGGCACAGACCGCCATTTGCTACAACTGTCCTCCTGAATGGGCCGACTGGGCTAGCCAGCTGCGCGCCATCAAAGACAAGACAGGCATAGCTGTCCCTCCGGACAACAAGAACTCGGGCCAGACATTGGCGCAGTTAGTTGCCGAGAAGGCGCGCCCCGTGGCTGACATGGCGTATTACGGCGTCACCTTTGGCATCCAAGCCAAGAAGGAGGGCGTGACGGCTGCTTACAAGCCCGCCGGCTGGGCCGAGATCCCCGACGGTCTGAAGGATCCTGAAGGCCACTGGTTCACCATCCACTCGGGTACCCTGGGCTTCATGGTCAACGTCGATGCCCTCAAGGGAAAGCCCGTGCCGCGCTCGTGGGCCGACCTGCTGAAGCCCGAGTACAAGGGTCTCGTCGGCTACCTTGACCCGGCCTCTGCCTTCGTCGGCTACGTGGGCGCGGTGGCGGTGAACAACGCCCGTGGTGGCAGCCTAGACAACTTCGGTCCCGCCATCGAGTGGTTCAAGGCGCTGAAGAAGAACGAACCTATCGTGCCGAAGCAGACGTCCTACGCGCGCGTTCTGTCAGGCGAGATCGCGATCCTGCTCGACTACGACTTCAACGCGTACCGCGCAAAGTACAAGGACAAGGCCAACGTCGAATTCGTGATTCCAGCAGAGGGTACTGTCGTAGTGCCCTACGTCATGAGTGCAGTGGCCAAGGGCCCAAATGCGGCCAACGGGCAGAAGGCATTGGACTTCATCCTCTCCAATGAAGGCCAGGCGATCTGGGCGAACGCCTTCTTGCGCCCTGTGCGCACTTCAGCCATCAGCAAGGAAGCGCAGTCACTCTTCCTGCCAGCCAGCGAGTACGCCCGGGCTCGCACCGTGGACTACGGCCGCATGGCCGAGGTGCAGAAGGCCTTCTCCGACCGCTATTTGCGCGAGGCACAGTAATTGGGGCTGGCGGTCTGCGTCGCACCGGCGGCCGTGGTGTTCGCAGCCTTCTGGCTGCTACCCATGGTGCAGCTTATGCTGTTGCCGGCTGGAAAGGGCGCGGCCACCTACTTCGAAGTGCTCACCGAGCCGCGCTACCTGCAAAGTCTGGTGCAGACCACGCTGCTCTCGGCTGCGGTGACGCTCGTGTCGCTGACGGTGGCGGCTGCAGTGGGTCTGTACCTCGGGCGGCGCTCCTTCGCCGGGCGTCGACTGCTGCTGGCCGTGCTGACGCTGCCGCTGTCGTTTCCGGGCGTCATCGTCGGCTTCTTCGTGATCCTGATCGGAGGACGGCAAGGGCCGTTCGCAAGCTTCACCGACGCGCTGATGGGAGAGCGGATCACGTTCGCCTACGGAGTCACTGGGTTGTTCCTGGCCTACGTGTACTTCTCTCTGCCTCGAGCCATAGCCTCGTTTACCGCCGTGGTGGAGCGCATGGAGCACGAACTGGAAGAGGCTGCGCGCTCGCTGGGGGCGCGGCGCTGGCACATCGTGCGTGATGTCTGGTGGCCGGCCCTGCAGCCCACGGCGTTGGCCGTCGGCGCGATCCTCTTTGCTACAGCGATGGGGGCCTTCGGCACGGCCTTCACGCTGGCCAGCCGATATGAGGTGCTGCCCATCACCATTTACAACGAGTTCACCAACTATGCCAACTTTGCGCTGGCAGCTTCGCTGTCCATTACGCTCGGGCTGATGACATGGGCGGTACTGTTCGTAGCGCGCCGATTCGGTGGCTCCGCCGAAGGAGCGGGCGCATGAAGGCTACGCAGAGCGGCAGAGTCGACACCCCGGTTCTGTTGGCCATCACAGTGGCCGTAACGCTATTTACAGTGCTGCCCATGTTGGTGTCTATCACTGCCGGGCTGACCAACAATTTCAGCCGCGGCCTGGCCAGCGGCCTCACCACCCGTTGGATAGAGGAGGTATGGGCCCTCTATGGCTCCACCGCCTGGCGCTCAGTGCTGCTGGCACTGGCGTGCGTAGTTGTGGGGCTGTTGGTGGGTGTGCCTTGCGCCTGGGCGCTGGCTCGCAGTCGGACCCGAGCGGCACGACTATTTGAAGAGCTGCTGACCCTGCCAGTGGCCGTACCAGGGCTGGCCAGCGCGCTAGCGTTGATTCTGGCCTATGGCCAGATCAGCGGCTTTCGCCAGAGCTTCGCCTTCATTCTCGTGGGCCACGTGGTGTTCACGCTGCCCTTCATGGTGCGCACGGTGGCGGCGGCCTTTGCCCGCGACGATCTGCAATCGCTGGACGAAGCAGCTCGCTCACTGGGCGCAAGCTTCCCGCAGCGGTTTCTGGGAGTGCTGGTACCTGCCGTGGCGCCGTCCATCGTAGCCGGCAGCCTGATGGTCTTCACCCTATCAGTTGGCGAGTTCAATCTGACCTGGATGCTGCACACCCCGCTGACAAGAACGCTGCCGGTGGGCCTGGCCGACAGCTACGCGTCGATGCGCATTGAGATCGGGTCGGCTTACACGCTGGTTTTCTTCATTGTCATCCTGCCCATCCTCTGGGGCATGCAGGCGCTGGCCCGCTGGATCGAGAACACCCATGGATCATCACCAGCCCCTAGCCGTTGAGCATACGCGCGTAGAGGTCATCGACTGCGCCAAGACCTTCCCAGGCGGAGCTCTGGCGCTTCGACCGACCAGGCTGACTGTGGAGCCTGGTGAAGTGCTCGCGCTACTAGGTCCGTCTGGTTGCGGCAAGACCACGCTGCTGCGCGTCATCGCCGGGCTGGTCGACCCTGACCATGGCGGGCGTGTGGCATTTAACGGCGACGATGTCACATCGCGGCCAATTGAACAGCGTGCAGTGGGCATGGTGTTCCAGCACTACGCCTTGTTCCCCCAGATGACGGTAGAGGCCAACATTGGCTACGGGCTTCGTGTGCGTGGCCTTGCGCCGGACAGGATCCGCCAGCGGGTTGGCGAGGTCATCGACCTGGTTCGCCTGGGCGGGCTGGAGCAGCGCCGCCCAGCTCAGCTCTCGGGCGGCCAGCGCCAGCGCGTGGCCCTGGCTAGGGCGGTGGCGGTGCAGCCGCGCGTTCTGCTCCTAGATGAGCCATTGACTGCGTTGGACGCCAAACTCAAAGAGGCGCTGCGCGATGAGCTTGCCCAACTGCTGCGCGCCCTTCACATCACCGCTGTGCACGTCACGCATGACCAGAATGAGGCCCTGGCCATCGCCGACCGCCTGGCAGTCATGCAGGCAGGACAAGTTGTGCAGGTCGGCCGAGGCGAAGATCTTTACCGCCAGCCTAGTCATCCTTTCGTCGCCGAGTTTCTAGGTCGCGTCAACCGGTTGCGCGTCGATG
>CAYSOD010000360.1:0-4518 GCA_964432385.1 uncultured Rubrivivax sp. | reverse complement strand
TGGCGCAGGCGCTGGCGGCCCTGCAGCGCCGCTGCGGTGTGGTGGGTACCCTGGGCGTGGGCGAGCCTTCGACCGACTTGGAGTCCACGGGCCTGACCACACCCGATGCCGTGGCCCTGCAGGCAGCATTCCGCCGCTTTGCCGATACCGGCTTGTCGGCCTGCGCCATCGAGGCGTCGTCGATCGGCATCGTGGAGCACCGACTGGCGGGCACCGCCCTGGCCGTGGCGGCCTTTACCAACCTCACGCAGGACCACCTCGACTACCACGGCACCATGGCGGCCTATGCCGCGGCCAAGCGGGCGCTGTTTGACATGCCCGGCCTGCGCGCTGCCGTGCTGAACGTGGACGACCCGCGAGGCCGGGCCTGGGCCGACGAGCTGTCGGGGCGACCGGCATTGGACCTCTGGACGGTGTCGTCGGCGGACGCAGGCGTGGCGCTGCAACACGCGGGGGCCGACTCGGTCACCGAACAAGCCGCCGCCGCGTCGACATGTGCCACCGCCCGGCTGTGGGCCCACCAGGTGCGTCACGGACCTGAAGGTCTGCGCTTTGAGCTCTGTGAGCGCGAACACCGCGACCACCTTGAGGTTGGCCATGCGGTGGCCACCGCGTTGATCGGCGGCTTCAACATCGAAAACCTGCTGGTCGTGGCCGCTTGCCTGCGCGCCTTGGGGGTTCCACTGGCTGACGTGGCCCGGGCGCTGGGTCTGCTGACGCCGGTGCCCGGCCGCCTGCAGCGCGTGGCTGCCGTCGGCGCTGCGCCCCAGCCCGCGGTGGTGGTGGACTACGCGCACACGCCCGACGCGCTGGACAAGGCGCTGCAAGCCCTGGCTCCCCTGGCAGCGGCTCGCGGCGGCCAGCTGTGGTGCGTGTTCGGCTGCGGTGGTGACCGTGACGCCACCAAGCGGCCGCTGATGGGCCAGGCTGCGGTACGCCGCGCAGCCCATGTGGTGGTCACCAGTGACAACCCGCGCAGTGAGCCCCCGGGCGAGATCCTGGCGCAGGTGATGGCCGGGGCCCGCGAGGTGGCTGGGGACGGGGCATCGGGGAGTGTCGTCGCCATCGAGGACCGCCGCGCTGCCATCCTGCACGCCGTGCGCGAAGCGGGGCCGGCCGATGTGGTGCTGATTGCCGGTAAGGGCCACGAGCAGACGCAGGAGATCGCGGGCGTGAAGCGCCCCTTCTCTGACGCGGCCGAGGCGACGGCGGCGCTGGTTGCCCTGTTTGGGGCCACCAAACCTAGCGCAGCCCAGGAGGCTCGCCCATGATGACCCTGGCCCAGGCTCATGCGCTGCTGCCCGGCTCGGTGCTGCTGGGTGACGGCACCTTGAGCTTCGAGCGGGTCCACTCCGACACCCGTACGCTGCGTCTCGGGGACCTGTTCGTCGCCTTGCGCGGTGAGCGCTTCGATGCACACGACTTCCTGCCCGCAGCGCGCGAGGCTGGCGCCGTGGCGGCCCTGGCCGAGCGGGGGCTGGCCGAGGCGGGCTTGAGCGGTCTGCTGGTGCCTGACGCTCTCGCGGCCCTGCAGGCGCTGTCGGCGGCATGGCGGCACCGCTTTCACCTGCCGCTGATCGCGGTGACGGGCAGCAACGGCAAGACCACGGTCACGCAGATGATCGCCTCCATCCTGCGGGCGGGTCACGGGCCCGGGGCCTTCGCCACCGAAGGCAATCTGAACAACCACATCGGTCTCCCCCTGACCCTGCTGCGCCTTCGCCAGGACGACGAGGTCTGGCACCGCGTGGGCGTGGTGGAACTCGGCATGAACCACCCCGGTGAGATCGCCCTGCTGGCCCGCCTGAGCGCGCCCACCGTGGCCCTGGTCAACAACGCGCAGCGGGAACATCAGGAATTCATGGCCAACGTCGAGGCGGTCGCGTTGGAGAACGGCGCCGTGCTGCAGGCCCTGCCCGCCTCCGGTGTGGCGGTCTTCCCCGCCGACGACCCCATGTGCGGCCTGTGGCGTGAGATGGCTGGCCCGCGCGCGGTGCGCACCTTTGCCTTGGCCGACAGCCCTGGGGCCGCCACGGCCGACGCGACGGCCCGGGCCACCTGGGACGCGGCGGCGCGTGCCTGGGCCATCGACATGCGGTTGGGCGTCGATGTGCTCACGGTGCACCTGGCCCAACCGGGGCTGCACAACGTGTGCAATGCGCTGGCTGCAGCGGTGTGCGCGCAGGCCGCGGGTGAGCCGCTGCAGGCCGTGCAGCGGGGTCTGGAAGCCTTCCGCCCCGTGAAAGGGCGCTCGCAGGTGCGCGCGCTGCCCTGGGCGGGCGGCACGGCCACCTTGGTGGACGACAGCTACAACGCCAACCCGGATTCCGTGTTGGCCGCGATCGATGTGTTGCAAGCCCTGCCTGGGCCGCGCTGGCTGTTGCTGGGCGACATGGGTGAGGTGGGCGCTCAGGGCCCGGCCTTCCACGCCGAGGTGGGCCAGCGTGTGCGGGAGACTGGCCTCGACCACCTGTGGTGCGTGGGGCCGTTGGCTGCCGAGTCGGCGCGGGTGGCCGGCATGACGGGCGGCCGCACTGCCGTGCGTCATTTCTTGACGGTCGAGGCCTTGATCGAGGCGCTCGCAACAGAAGGCGAGGCCCCTGCGGCCGCCAGCTTGCTGGTCAAGGGCTCCCGCTTCATGCGCATGGAGCGCGTGGTCGAGGCCCTGGTGGCCCGGGCCGAGGGCCCGGCCGGCGCCGCTGCCACCCTGTCCGGTTCTACCGCGTCGACCCCTCATCTGCAGGCCCGTGCCCCTGCGCAGGAGACCCCCCCGTGCTGCTGAGCCTGAGCCAATGGCTTCTTGCGCTGTTTCCGGAGGACCTGGGCTGCCTGCGGGTTTGCCAGTACCTGACGTTCCGTGCCGTGATGGCCGCCATGACAGCGCTGCTGATCGGCCTGGCCTTCGGCCCCTGGGTGATCCGGCGCCTGACCGAGATGAAGATCGGCCAGCCCATTCGTACCTACGGTGTTCAGGCCCACCTGGGCAAGCGCGGCACCCCCACCATGGGCGGGGTGCTGGTGCTGATCGGCATCGGCGTGTCCACGTTGCTGTGGTTCGACTGGACCAACCGCTTTTGCTGGGTCGTCATGCTCGTGACCTTCGGTTTTGGCGCCATCGGCTGGGTGGATGACTACCGCAAGGTGGTGCACAAGGACCCGGAGGGCATGCGCTCACGCGAAAAGTTCTTCTGGCAGACGCTGATCGGCCTCGTGGCCTCGCTCTACCTGGCGTTCAGCGTGTCGGAGGTGTCCAACCTGCGGGTGCTGGAACTCTTCTTCAACTGGATTGCCAGCGGGTTCTCCAACGAACTGCCCCCCAAGGCAGACCTGATGGTGCCCTTCTTCAAGAGCGTGAGTTATCCGCTGGGGGTCTACGGCTTCATCGCGCTGAGCTGGTTCGTCATCGTGGGGGCCAGCAATGCGGTGAACTTCACCGACGGCCTGGACGGCCTGGCCATCATGCCCGTGGTGTTGGTGGGCTCAGCGCTGGGCTTGTTCGCCTACCTCACCGGTAACGCCGTGTACGCGAAGTATCTGCTCATCCCCCACATCCCCGGCTCCGGTGAACTGCTCATCTTCTGCGGTGCCATGGCCGGCGCGGGCCTGGCCTTCCTGTGGTTCAACGCCAACCCGGCGCAGGTGTTCATGGGCGACGTGGGAGCGCTGGCCCTCGGCGGGGCGCTGGGCACGATTGCCGTCATCACGCGGCAGGAGATCGTGTTGGCCATCATGGGCGGCATCTTCGTGGCCGAAGCCTTGAGCGTCATCCTGCAGGTGGGCTGGTTCAAGTACACGCGCCGCCGCTATGGCGAAGGCCGCCGCATCTTCCTCATGGCGCCGCTGCACCACCACTTCGAGAAGAAGGGCTGGACCGAGACGCAGGTGGTGGTGCGCTTCTGGATCATCACCATGCTGCTGTGCCTCGTCGGCCTGGCCAGCCTGAAGTTGCGTTGAAGGCAGACATGCAGCACCTCACCGGCCTGCACGTGCTCATTCTCGGCCTGGGTCAATCCGGGCTGGCGATGGCGCGCTGGTGCGCGCGCTGGGGTGCCACGGTGACGGTGTGGGATTCGCGCGAGCAGCCGCCTCAGGCGCAAGCTCTGGCGGCAGAGGTGCCTTCAGCGCAGCGCCTGTCCGGGCCGCTGGAAACCTCTGCTTTGCAGGGCCCTGAAGGTGCGTTGGCCGGCGTGCAGTGGGTGCTCAAGAGCCCGGGCCTGGCGCCGCACGACCCGGCCGTCGCCCCGCTGCTGGAGGCGGCCCGCGCCAAGGGCTTGCGGGTCAGCGGCGAGTTGGACCTTTTCGTGCAGGCTCTGAACACGCTCAAGCAGGACAGCGGCTACGCGCCCCAGGTGCTGGCCGTGACGGGCACGAACGGCAAAACCACCACCACGGCGCTGACCGCGCTGCTGGTGCAGCGCACAGGGCGCAGCGCTGTGGCGGCGGGCAACATCGGCCCGACCATGCTGGACACCCTGGCCCAGCACCTTGACGCCGGCACGCTGCCGCAGGTGTGGGTGC
>CAYSOD010000359.1:0-4518 GCA_964432385.1 uncultured Rubrivivax sp. | reverse complement strand
CTTCAGCGGCGACGGCCGCCGACTGAAGCCCCGCGAGGTGGTGGCCGAGTTCGACACGCACCTTCACGACGAGCTGGACCTGGTGCGCGAGGCGGCCAACGCCACGCAGCTGCGCCGCAACATGCAGGACCTGGGCCTGGTGCTGGTGCCGGAGATGGTGTGGGACCTGTGCACCCCCACCGTCATCGTGATGGAGCGCATGAACGGCGTGCCCATCGGGCAGGTGCAGCGTCTGCGCGAGGCCGGGGTGGACTTCAAGAAGCTCGCGCGCGACGGCGTGACCATCTTCTTCACCCAGGTGTTCCGCGACGGCTTCTTCCACGCCGACATGCACCCCGGCAACATCCAGGTGAGCCTGGCGACGGCGACTTTCGGGCGCTACATCGCGCTGGACTTCGGGATCATCGGCACACTGACCGAGCTCGACAAGGACTACTTGGCCCAGAACTTCATCGCCTTCTTCCGGCGTGACTACAAACGGGTGGCCGAGCTGCACGTGGAGTCCGGCTGGGTGCCGGCTGACACGCGCATCGATGCGCTGGAAAGCGCCATCCGAGCGGTATGCGAGCCGCAGTTCGAGCGGCCGCTGAAGGACATTTCACTCGGTCAGGTGCTGCTGCGCCTGTTCCAGACCTCGCGCCGCTTCAACGTGGAAGTGCAGCCGCAACTGGTGCTGCTGCAAAAGACGCTGCTCAACATCGAGGGCCTGGGCCGCGAGCTCGACCCCGACCTGGATCTCTGGACCACGGCCAAGCCTTTTCTCGAGCGCTGGATGAACGAGCAGGTGGGCTGGCGCGCCTTTGTCGAGGGCCTCAAGGCCGAGGCGCCGCGCTACGCGCATCTGCTGCCCGAATTGCCCAGGTTGGTGCACCGGGCCCTGCAGCGCCCGCCAGAGCGCGACCCCGCGGTGCTGCTGGCCTTGCTGGCCGAGCAGCGCCGTACCAACCGGCTGCTGCAGGGTCTGGTGTGGGGTGCCCTTGGTTTTCTGCTGGGCATGGTGATTGCAAGGGCTTGGCTGACCCCTTGACAAACCCGGCTGAACACCACCGATACACTGCGGCCGCTCAATTTTTGGCTTGAGGCCTTGTGCTCTCGGGCCTTTCTGTCCCGGCCACGAATCATCCTGGAGACCGCCCATGCTGATCACTTTCGTCGTCCTGTACATGGCAGTGACCATCGCGATCGGTTTGATCGCCGCGCGTCGCGTTCACGGCGCCAAGGACTATCTGGTGGCCGGCCGCAGCCTGCCGCTGTACATGAACGTGGCCACGGTGTTTGCCACCTGGTTCGGCGCAGAGACCGTGCTGTCGGTGTCGGCCACCTTTACTCAGGGCGGGTTGTCCGCGATCCCAGGTGACCCTTTCGGTGCGTCGGTGTGTCTGGTGCTGGCCGCGTTGTTGTTCGCCAGGCTGTTTTACCGGCTGAACCTGCTGACCATTGGCGACTTTTACAAGGTGCGCTACGGCAAGGCGGTGGAGGTTCTGACCAGCACGGCCATCGTGCTGTCCTACCTGGGGTGGACCTCAGCGCAGTTGACGGCGCTGGGCCTGGTGATCCACATCCTGAGCGGTGGCGCGGTGGACTTGAGCACGTCCATCATGATCGGCGCGGCCATCGTGGTCGTGTACACCATCTTTGGCGGCATGTGGTCGGTGGCTTTCACCGACCTCTTCCAGACCGTGATCATCCTGATCGGCTTGACGGCCGTGGCGTTCCTGGTGGGTGACCTGGCCGGCGGCCCGGCCAAGGTGATCTCGCAGGCTGCTGCCGAAGGCAAGCTGATCCTGTTCGACACCGGCATGGACGCCGCGGCCTGGTGGGCCATGGCCGGTGCCTTCTTCGCCTTTGCCTTCGGCTCCATCCCGCAGCAGGACGTCTTCCAGCGC
This sequence comes from uncultured Rubrivivax sp., assembly GCA_964432385.1. Classification (GTDB taxonomy): domain Bacteria; phylum Pseudomonadota; class Gammaproteobacteria; order Burkholderiales; family Burkholderiaceae_C; genus Rubrivivax. The sequence goes on along the minus strand of CAYSOD010000359.1, from coordinate 2,632 downwards.
ATGACCAGCGCCAAGGACGAGAGCACCGCCGTGCGCGGCACCATGATCGGGGCGCTGGTGTACTTCGTGTTCGCCTTCGTGCCGATCTTCATCGCCTACTCCGCGCTGGTGTCGGACCCGACCGTGGCCAAGCTGTTCGAGAGCGAGGATGCGCGCGAGATCCAGCGCATCCTGCCCGACCTGGTGCTGGGCAAGATGCCGCTGTGGGCGCAGATCATGTTCTTCGGCGCGCTGCTGTCGGCCATCCTGTCCACGGCCAGCGGGGCCTTGCTGGCACCCACCGCCACCTTCACGGAGAACGTGCTGCGGCCCTTCGTACCCAACATGAGCGACCGCCAGATGCTGCTGACGCTGCGCATCATCCTGGTCACCTTCACCGCCTGTGCACTGCTGTTCGCCCTGAACAGCAAGAGCACCATGTACCAGATGGTGCAGAACGCCTACAACGTCACGCTGTGCGGCGCCTTCGTGCCGCTGGTGGCCGGCGCCTACTGGAAGCGCGCCAACACGCAGGGAGCCCTGCTGTCCGTGGTGATGGGCATCGGCACTTGGCTGGCGGCCACGCAGGTGGCGCCAGACTCCATGATTCCGGCCAACCTGCTGGGGCTGTTTGCCTCCATCATCGGCATGATGATGGGCTCGCTGGCACCGTCCATCGTGGCCAACAAAGGCCATTCCATCCAGCATGTGATGAAGCACCACGCTCACCACGGCTGAAGTCGGCCGGGCGCTCAAGGGCTTTGGGCGCAGGGGGCCCGGCGCCGGGCGAAAACCTATAATTCGCGGTTTTCGTCCATTCGTGCCCCCATGCCGATCTACGCCTACAAGTGCGAGTCCTGCGGACACCGTCAGGACGTCCTGCAGAAGATTTCCGACCCCTTGCTGACCGTGTGCCCCGCTTGCGGGGCATCGGCCTATGTCAAGCAGGTCACCGCCGCCGGCTTCCAGCTCAAAGGCTCGGGCTGGTACGTCACCGATTTCCGTGACGGCGGCTCCAACAAGGCGGCAGCGGCCGACAAGGCCGGTGACAAGCCTGCCGAATCGGGCGCTGACAAGGCCGCAGCGCCTGCGCCTGCCGCGGCAGAGTCTTCTTCAGCAGCGCCTGCGGCTGCCTCGTCGCCCACACCGGCCGCCGCGCCACCGCCTGCGGCCTCCACATGAAAAAGTACCTGCTGGCCGGGCTGCTGGCCTGGGCGCCCATCGGCATCACCCTGTGGGTGCTGACCTGGCTGCTGGGGTCCATGGACAGCTTGTTCGGCTTGCTGCTGGCGGGCACCCAGGCCGTGCTGCCGCCCACCACGCACGCGGCCATTGAACAGCTGCGTCACGTGCCGGGCCTCAGCGTGGTGGTGCTGGCCACGCTGTTGCTGCTCACCGGCATCTTCGTCACCAACGTGGTGGGCCAGTGGGTGGCGCGGCAGTGGAACCGGGTGCTGCAGAACATCCCCATCGTCAAGTCCATCTACAGCTCGGTCAAGCAGGTTTCGGACACGCTGTTTTCCAGCAATGGCAACGCCTTCCGTGAGGCGGTGCTGGTGCAGTACCCGCGCGCCGGGGCCTGGACGGTGGCGTTTGTCACCGGCAAGCCTGGCGGCGAGGTGGCCGCCCATCTGGGCACCGAGCACCTGAGCATCTACGTGCCCACCACGCCCAACCCCACCTCGGGCTTCTTCCTGATGGTGCCCCGCGCCGATGTGGTGGCGCTCGACATGAGCGTGGACCAGGCTTTGAAGTACATCATCTCCATGGGGGTGGTGGTGCCCCCGCCCACGTCGCCCCCACCGGCCCGGCCGGGGGAGGCCGACCCCAATCCGCGGGGCTGAACGCGCCGGCCTGCGTTCAGTCCTGAGGGCCTGCCTGGCCCCCCCTGCCGAATCCGCCGCAGGCGCCTCGCGTCTGCGCCAGTGCCCGGGACGTGCCAAGGGCCGGCCCCAGGCTTCAAGACACCTCCTCAGAGTTTTTGGAGTGAACCCATGAGAACGACCTACTGCGGCCTGGTCAGCGAGACGCTGATGGGCCAGACCGTGACCCTGATGGGCTGGGCCCACCGTCGCCGCGACCATGGCGGCGTGATCTTCATCGACCTGCGCGACCGCGAAGGCCTGGTGCAGGTGGTGTGCGACCCCGACCGCCCCGAGATGTTCCGCACCGCCGAAGGTGTGCGCAACGAGTTCTGCCTGAAGATCGTGGGCCTGGTGCGCCCGCGCCCGGCAGGCACCGAGAACGCCAACCTCACCAGCGGCAAGGTGGAGATCCTGTGTCACGAGCTGGAGGTGCTCAACGCCAGCGTCACGCCGCCGTTCCAGCTGGACGACGACAACCTGTCCGAGACCGTGCGCCTGACGCACCGCGTGCTGGACCTGCGCCGCCCGGCCATGCAGAAGAACCTGATGCTGCGCTACCGCGTGGCCATCGAGGTGCGCAAGTTCCTGGATGAGCAGGGTTTCGTGGACATCGAGACGCCCATGCTCACCAAGAGCACGCCTGAGGGCGCGCGCGACTATCTGGTGCCCAGCCGCGTGCATGACGGCACCTTCTTCGCGCTGCCGCAGAGCCCGCAGCTGTTCAAGCAGCTGCTGATGGTGGCGGGCTTCGACCGCTACTACCAGATCACCAAGTGCTTCCGCGACGA
>CAYSOD010000358.1:0-4538 GCA_964432385.1 uncultured Rubrivivax sp. | reverse complement strand
CCTGGTGCCCGCAGCCGGCATTCGCCTCACCCCGCGGCACTATGCCTATCTGAAGATCAGCGAAGGCTGTAACCACCGCTGCACTTTCTGCATCATTCCCAGCATGCGCGGCGATCTGGTCTCGCGCCCGATTGGCGATGTGCTCAACGAGGCCCGCGCCCTGTTCGAGTCGGGCGTCAAGGAACTGCTGGTCATCAGCCAGGACACCAGCGCCTATGGGGTGGATGTCAAGTACCGCACGGGTTTCTGGGATGGCCAACCGGTCAGGACGCGCCTGGTGGACCTGTGCGAAAAGCTCGCGCTGCTGGCTGAACCCCATGGGGCTTGGGTGCGGCTGCACTACGTCTATCCATATCCTCACGTCGATGACGTGCTGCCTCTGATGGCCGAGGGGCGTATCCTGCCTTACCTGGACGTGCCGTTCCAACACGCCCATCCCGATGTGCTCAAGCGGATGAAGCGGCCTGCCAGTGGCGAGCGCAATCTGGAGCGCCTGGCCCGGTGGCGCTCGATCTGCCCTCAGCTGGTGGTACGGTCCACGTTCATCGCCGGCTTCCCGGGCGAGACCGAAGGCGAGTTCGAGGCCCTGCTGGACTTCATGCGCGAGGCGCAGATCGACCGTGCAGGCTGCTTCGCCTACTCCGATGTGGCGGGTGCGGCCGCCAATGAACTGCAGGGCCTGCTGCCGCTGCCCGAGCGTGAGCAGCGGCGTGCGCGCTTCATGGCCGTTGCCGAGGAGGTATCCGCGGCCAAGCTGCGTCAGCGCGTTGGCGCCACGATGCAGGTGTTGGTGGATTCGGCGCCCGCGCTCGGACGCAAGGGCGGGGCAGGGCGCTCCTATGCCGACGCGCCCGAGATCGATGGTACGGTGCACCTGCGGCCGCCGCAGAAGGCGTCCAAGACCTTGAAAGTGGGCGAATTCACCCAGGCGCAGGTGGTGGCCACCCGGGGTCACGACCTGGTGGCGCAGCCGGTCTGAGGCGGACGCGCGGGCTCAGCCACCGACAAGTTCAGCATGTCAAGAACGAGAACCCGCGTGCAGCCCTCAGCACCCGCGATGAAACGCATGGCGATTCCAGACTGCAATCGATTCCTTCAGCACCCGTGACAACTTCCACCTCACACCCTGCCGACACCATGGCCCAAGACCCCATCACCCGCCAGATCCACCACCCTTACACGCCGCCCGCCGGATTCGACGCCTTCCCCCCGGCGGTGCACAAGGCCTCCACGGTGATGTTCAAGGATGTGGCGGCCCTGAGAGCACGCACGCTCAAGGGCAAGGAGGGCTACACCTACGGCCTGCACGGCACGCCCACCACCTACACCCTGGAGCAGCGTATCGCCACGCTGGAAGGCGGGCTGCACTGCGAGCTCGCGCCCAGCGGGCTGGCCGCCATCACCATCGTGAACATGGCCTTTCTCAAGGCCGGTGACGAGGTGCTGCTGCCGGCCAACGTCTATGGGCCTTCCAAGGAACAGGCACGGTCGCTGCTCGGCGGCTTTGGCATCACTTGGCGTTTGTACGACCCCATGGATCCGGCGGGCCTGGCGGCGATGCTGCGGCCCAACACCCGCCTGGTGTGGGTGGAGGCGCCGGGCTCGGTGACCATGGAGTTTCCGGACCTTTCCGCCCTCGTGGCCGCGGCCAAGTCCCAAGGAGCTCTTTGCGCGCTCGACAACACCTGGGGTGCAGGCCTCGCGTTCAACGCTTTCGACCTCGGCGTGGACATTTCCATGCACGCGCTGACCAAGTACCCTTCGGGCGGCGCCGACGTGCTCATGGGCTCGGTGGTGACGCGGGACGAGGGCCTGCACCAGCGCGTGCACCAAGCCCATGCCACGCTGGGCATCGGCGTGGCGGCCAATGACTGCGAACTGTTGTTGCGCTCCTTGCCCAGCATCCAGGTGCGCTACGACGCCCACGATCGCTCGGCGCGCACGCTGGCCCAGTGGCTGGGTGAGCAGCCCCAGATCTCCCAGGTGTTGCATCCCGCCCTGCCGGGGTCACCAGGGCACGAGCACTGGGCTCGCCATTGCACGGCAGCGGCCGGCCTGTTCTCGGTGATGTTCGACGCGCGCCTGGAGGCCCGGCAGGTGGACGCTTTCGTGGACGGCCTGGAGCTCTTCCACCTGGGCTACTCGTGGGGTGGCCCGATGAGCTTGGCGGTGCCTTATGACCTGTCGGCCATGCGCGAGCCTGCGCACTGCCTGCCAGGCCACCTGGTGCGGTTTTCCATTGGGCTGGAGGCGGTGGACGACCTGCGGGCGGACCTGCAGCGGTCGCTTGCGCGGGCGTTCTGAACCGTCCGCGCCAGCAGGCTGTCGTCAGCCTGCGGCGGGCGATGAGACCTTGTGGCGCATCAGCCGCTGCTTCTCGCGGTCCCAGTCGCGCTTCTTCTCGGTCTCACGCTTGTCGTGCTGCGCCTTGCCTTTGGCCAGGGCGATCTCTGCCTTCACCCGCCCGGCCTTGTAGTGCAGGTTCAGGGGCACCAGCGTGAAGCCGCGCTGCTCCACCTTGCCGATCAGGCGGCGGATCTGGTCCTTGTGCATCAGCAGCTTGCGCGTGCGGTCGGCCATGGGGTTCACGTGCGTCGAGGCCTCGCGCAGCGCGTTGACGCGGCAACCGATCAAGAAAAGCTCGCCGTCGCGGATCAGCACGTAGCCATCAGTCAGCTGCACCTGGCCTGCGCGGATGGCCTTGACCTCCCAGCCCTCGAGCACGAGACCGGCCTCGAAGGCCTCGTCGATGTGGTATTCGAATCTCGCGCGACGGTTTTCCGCGATGTGGGGAAGCTGCTGTGACATCGGACGCCTGGACCCTTGGACGGATCCTTCGGACCCCTTGCCTACAATGAAAGCATTGTATGAAGCACGTCAAGCGCTCGGTCCTCCTGTGGTACTCGACCCGGGAGATGTACGACCTCGTGACCGACATTGAGCGCTACCCCGAGTTTCTACCTTGGTGCAGCCGCGCTGAACTGCTCGAACGCAGCAGCGAGGGCGTGACCGCCCGCCTGAGCATGGCCTATGCGGGCGTGCGCCATGCCTTCACCACACGCAACGAGCACCTGGCCGGCGAGTCGGTGCTCATGAAGTTGGTCGACGGCCCGTTCTCGCTGCTCGATGGGGTTTGGGCCTTCAAGCCCATTGCGTCGGCTGGGGCTGACCGCGCCGCTTGCCGAGTGGAGCTGGACCTTCGATACGCCTTCTCCAGCCGGGCCTTGGAGGCCGTGGTGAGCCCGGTGTTCGACCGGGTGGCCAACACGCTCGTGGACTCCTTCGTCGGGCGTGCTGAGCAGGTGTATGGCTTGCGATGATCCGCGTGGAGTTCATCTGCAGTCCTGCGCCCAGACAGATCATCACGCTGAGGCTCACTTTGCCTGCGGGGTCCACCCTGAGGCAGGCCTTCGACGCCGCGGCCGCAACCCCTGAACTGGCCTTTCTAGCCGATGCGCGCTGGGACGCCGGCGTGTGGGGGCGTCGCCAGCCCTGGACCACCCCCTTGAGCGATGGCGACCGCGTGGAAGCTTACCGCCCCTTGCGCTGTGATCCCAAGGAAGCCCGCCGTCTGCGCTATCGGCAGTCGTCCACCCCGGCCCGGGCCGCGAAGCGCACGGCCTGAGTGCCGGCACCGGTCCAGCGGGCCGCGCCATAACCCGTTCTGGAGGTGCCTGCTTCCTATAATCTTGCTTTGCATTGGAGTCCGAGCCCCATGCGCCTTCTTGGCAAAGCGCTCACCTTCGACGACGTGTTGCTGGTGCCCGCCTACTCCCAGGTGTTGCCGCGTGACACCGACCTCTCAACGCGACTGTCTCGCAACATCCGACTGAACCTGCCGTTGGTGTCTGCAGCCATGGACACGGTCACGGAGGCTCGACTGGCGATTGCCATCGCGCAAGAAGGTGGGGTGGGCATCGTCCACAAAAACCTCACACCGCGGCAGCAGGCGGCCGAAGTCGCTCGCGTGAAGCGCTACGAGTCGGGCGTGCTGCGTGACCCGATCACGATCACCCCGGACGTGACGGTCAGGCAAGTGATCGAGCTCTCACGCCAGCACGGCTTCTCCGGCTTCCCGGTGCTCGAAGGCAAGACCGTGGTGGGCATCGTCACCAACCGCGACCTGCGTTTCGAGACCCGCCTGGATGCACCCGTGCGCGAGGTGATGACACCTCGCGAGCGCCTGATCTGGGTGCACGAAGGGGCGTCCATCGAGGATGGCAAGGCCCTGATGCATCGCCACCGCTTGGAGCGGGTGCTGGTGGTCAATGAGGCCTTTGAATTGCGCGGTCTGATGACTGTCAAGGACATCACCAAGCAAACCGACTTTCCGAATGCGGCGCGTGATGCGCGCGGTCAGTTGCGCGTGGGCGCTGCGGTGGGGGTGGGCGAGGGCACCGAGGAGCGGGTGGAACTGCTGGTGCGTGCTGGCGTGGACGCCATCGTCGTGGACACTGCCCACGGCCACAGCCAGGGTGTGATCGAGCGGGTGCGCTGGGTCAAACGCAACTTTCCGCAGGTGGACGTGATTGGCGGCA
>CAYSOD010000357.1:0-4545 GCA_964432385.1 uncultured Rubrivivax sp. | reverse complement strand
CTCCTGCGCCAGGCCGCGGTAGCGGCCCCAGTGGTAGGGTGCGGCGCCACCGCCGTGGGGGATGACGAACTTCAAGGTCGGGAAGTCTTTGAACAGGTCGCCCTGGATGAGCTGCATGAAGGCCGTGGTGTCGGCGTTGATGTAGTGCGCGCCCGTGGTGTGGAAGCAGGCGTTGCAGCTGGTGCTCACGTGCACCATGGCCGGGATGTCGTACTCCACCATCTTTTCGTAGATGGGATACCAGTGGCGGTCGGTCAGCGAAGGGCTGGTCCAGTGGCCGCCCGAGGGGTCAGGGTTCAGGTTCAGCGCCACGTTGCCGTACTGCTCCACGCACTTCACCAGCTCGGGAATGCAGCTGGCCGGGTCCACCCCAGGGCTTTGCGGCAGCATGGCCGCGGGGATGAAGTGGTCCGGGAACAGTTGACTGACACGGAAGCACAGCTCGTTGCAGATGGCGGCCCAGGTGCTGCTGACCTCGAAGTCGCCGATGTGGTGCGCCATGAAACTGGCGCGCGGGCTGAAGATGGTGAGGTCCGAGCCACGCTCGCGCATCAGTTTGAGCTGATTGGCCTCGATGGACTCGCGAAGTTCGTCGTCGCTGATCTTCAGATCGGCCACGCGGGGCTTCTGGCTGGGGTCCTTGATCCCGGCGATCTGCTGGTTGCGCCAGGCCTCCAGGGCCTTGGGCGCGGTGGTGTAGTGGCCGTGGCAGTCGATGATCAAGACGGGTTCTCCTGAAGATTCGGGATGTCGGACGGTGGAACGCCCTGGCATGGCAGGTCAGCCTCTCATTTTGAAGCAGTGCCGTGCCAGCGCAGATCCTGGGGTAGGGGCACCGAGCGCTGCAGCACGTCCTCGGCCAGCCAGGCAGCTGCGCGCCGCGCGCGCTCGGCCACCGTGGCCATGGGCATCTGCTGGTAGTCGTCGTTGAAGACCTCGAAGCTGTAGTCACCCCTGTAGCCCATGCGGTCCAGTCTCAGCACCAACTCGGTCAGGCCCTGGCTGTGCACGCCCTCCCCAGGAAAGACGCGAAAGGTACGCGCGGTGGCCATGCGCTCCTCGGGCGTGCGCACCTCGTTCCACATGAAGTCCGACAACTGCACGAAGTACACCTTGGCCGGGTCCACCTCGTCCAGCGCATCCAGCGGCGTCTGGGTGGCAAAGATGTGGTACGAGTCGATACCCAGGCCCAGGTTGGGCATGTCGGCACGCTCCACTGCCGCCCAGGCCTCGGTGTATTGGTTGATGTGCCGACCCCAGGACAGGCCCTCATAGGCGATGCGCAGGCCGTGCGGCAGCGCCAGCATGGCCAGTTTGCGCAGGTCGCGCGCGATGGCGTCGAGGTCTGCGGTGGCGTGCTGCGAGGTGGAGGAGCAGGCCAAGAGCAAAGGCGCGCCCACGGCGGAGGCCATGGTGATCATGCTCTTGGCCACGTCGACCTTGTAGCCATGCAGATGGCCCGACAGGCCCTCGAAGTCGCGCAGCACCTGAAAGCCCGTCACCCGCAAGCCGCTGGCGCGCACACAAGCCACGGCGTCGTCCACCCCGCCGGCGTGGCTGGTGAGGTCACGCGCCGACAACATCACCTGCGAGAAGCCGGCTTCACGGATGGCCTGCAGCTTGCCCGGCAATGTTCCCGCCAGGGTGATGGTGTCCATGCCGAATTCGCGGATGAACATCGTCGCCTCCGGGGCGCCTCAGGCGTCCACGTGGATGAGCTCGAACATCAGCCCGCCCAGCCAGCTTTGCGTGAGCGCACCGCGCGCGTCCACATGGAGCCGCTCGGTCTCGACGAAGTGGACGCCGCGGGCCTTCAGGACTGCGGCAGCCGCCGGCACGTCCGGCGCACCAAGTGCCACGCGCTGCAGGCGCTCGGTGCCGTCGGTGACCAGGGGGTCGGGCTCGATGAGTTGTAATTGCAAGCTGCCGTCGGGGCTCTTCAGCACGCGCCCGGTAGGCAGCACGCCGGTCTCGCGGTCTTCGCCCAACTCCTCAAAGCCGAAGAGCTCGCGGTAGAAGGCGATCCAGTCATCGCTGCGCTGCGGCCCGATGTACTGCACGAGGCCAAACCAGCGCAGGTCCGCCACGGCAGGCGGTTGACGCTCAATGCCCGGAATGGGCACAAAGTCCACGTCGTAGATGGAGAACTCGCGGTGCCGGTCCACGAAGTAGATGCGGCTGGCACCCACCCCATGGATGGCCGGGATGTGCAGCTCCATGGGCGCCACCTGCACCGGCACGTCCCAGGCGCCCAGGTCCAGCGCGCGCTGGTGCGCAACGGCGGCGTCGCGCACACGCAAGGCGATGGCAGCGATGGCCGGCACCTCAGGCAAGGGCGCGGCGCGCGTGCCTGAGCCGGCATGCGCATTGATGATCACGTTCATCTCGCCCTGGCGGTACAGCAGCACCTCACGTGAGCGGTGGCGGGCGATGGGCCGAAACCCCATCAGCTCCAGCACCTGCCCCAAGGCCTGCGGTCGCGAGACGCGGTACTCGATGTACTCCACACCCTCCAGGCCCATGGGATTGGAGGTGTCGACCAGGGGCTCGCGGTCGCGGGCTGAGGGTGCGTTGCTGTTCAAGGGGCTCATGCAGCGGTCTCCTCCAGCGCGGCAGGCGGCCCATGCAGGTCCGCCAAGGCGCTGCCCAGGGGCCGCGCGCCGAGGCGCGCCACACGGCGCAACACCTGCGGCGTGGTGGTGGGCAAGCCAAAGAACTCCAGGTAGGCGGGAATTTGCTCGAACAGCATGTCCGAGCCCACCTGGAAGCGGCAGCCGCGTTGCTGGGCGGCCTGCAGAAATGCGGTCATGGTCTCGCGCATGACCACCTCGCCCACGAAGGTGGTAGGCGCCAGGCGCTCCACGTCCAGGGGCAGCGGATCACCGGGCTCCATGCCCAGGGGCGTGGCGTTGACCACGATGTCGTGGCCGGCAGGGTCGTTGGAGCCGGTGCGCACGTCCAGCCCGGGGTGGTGTGCGCGCAGGCGCTGTGCCAGGTGTTCAGCGGCGTCGGCGCGCAGGTCGTGCAAGCTCAGGCTCGCCGCACCTGCCGCCGCGAAGGAGGCCGCGATCGCACTGCCCACGCCGCCAGCGCCCACGATCAGCACGCGGGCATCGCGCGGGTCCACGCCCTGGCGGCGCACGCCGCGCACAAAGCCTTCGCCATCGAACAGGTCGCCCACCAGTCGCCCCTGCGGATCTCTGCGAACGGCATTGCAGGCCCCGGCGATCCGCGCTGCCGGGCGCACCTCGTCCAACAGGCCGATGGTGGTCACCTTGTGGGGCATGGTGATCAGTGCGCCTCGGATGTTGCTCAAGCTGAACACCGCGCGCAGAAAGGCGGGGTAGTCGGCCGCCGTGCAGCCCATGGGCACCACCACCGCGTTGAGGCCTGCCTGCTCGAAGTACGGGTTGTAGATCAGCGGCGCCTTGAACGAGTGCGTTGGGTAGCCGATATGGGCGATGAGCTCGGTGTGGCCGTCGATCAACATGGTCACCGGGGAGGTTGCGAGGCGGCGGCCCGCAGGCCCAGCAGGTAGCTGTCCACGCCAAAGCCGCAGATCTGCCCCTTCACGATCTCGGCAAACACCGAGTGGTGGCGGAAGGCTTCGCGGGCGTGGACGTTGGACATGTGCACTTCCACGATGGGGCACTTCAGGACGGCCAGGGCATCGCGCAGGCCGTAGCTGTAGTGCGTCCAGGCCCCTGCGTTGATGACCACCGCATCCACCGCCTGCATGTGCGCGCGGTGGATGCGTTCGGCCATTTCGCCTTCGTGGTTGGTCTGGAAGCACTCGACCTCCACGCCGATCTCGGCTCCGAGCTGGTGCAGCGCAGCGTCAATGTCCGCCAGCGTGGCCGTGCCGTACTGGGCCGGGTCGCGCTTGCCGAACAGGTTCAGGTTGATGCCGTGCAGGACGAGGATCTTCATCGTGGAGCCTTTGTGTGAGTTAGCGGAGAGGCCCTCACTTTCTCATCTTGGCCAGCTCGCTCATCACCTCGTTGACCGTGGCCTCACCCACGCTGGCCGAGAACTGCGCAATCACCGGCTTCATCTTGTCGCGCAGCTTGGCCACCTCCGCCGGGGAGAACTGCGTGACCTGCATGCCGTTCTTCTTGAGGACGTCCAGATTGGCCGCCAGGGCGGCGCGGCCGGTCTCGCGCTGGGTCTTGGCGGCCTCGTCCGCAGCGTCGTCCACCAGCTTCTTCTCGGCCGGCGACAGCGAGTCCCAGAACTTCTTGCTCATCAGCACGGACTGCGGGTTGTACTGGTGGTTGCTCAGCACGATGTGCTTTTGCACCTCGAAGAACTTGGAGGAGGCGATCACGGCCACCGGGTTCTCCTGCCCGTCGATGGCTTTTTGCTCCAAGCCGCCATACACCTCGGGGAAGGGCATGGGGGTGGGGTTGGCGCCCAGCGCCTTGACCCAGGCCACGTTAATGGGGTTGGGTATGACGCGCAGCTTCAGGCCCTCCAGGTCTTCCACCTTGTTCACCGGGCGCTTGCTGTTGGTGATGTGGCGGTAGCCCAGCTCCCAGTACGACA
>CAYSOD010000356.1:0-4578 GCA_964432385.1 uncultured Rubrivivax sp. | reverse complement strand
CGTGCGAGAACACCACCAACGGCACCGGCCGTGCTGGCGCCGCCGTGGCTGGCAGGTACAGGCGCACCGGCACCGGCCGCTGGCGTGTGGCGTCAGCCCAGTCCAGCTCGAAGGTGCGGACCTCGCCTTCATGGCCAGCGGCCAGACCTGGCTGCGCACCTGAGGGATGAATCTGCGCCTCACCCAGTGCTTGACCCGTTGCCTGACCCAACCCTGGAGCTGACACCTGACCGCCGCCCTGCGCCCGCGCACTGCGCAGCCCAACCGCCACACCCAGAGCAGTCACGGCGGTGCCGGCAAGCGCAGCAGTCAGAAGGGCGCGGCGGTTCAGGGTCATGGAAGGGGCCTGGGGACCATCTGGAGGACGGTCATGAACACATTCAGCAGTTGCGGACTGTAGAGGCAGGTTTCAAGAGCGCGTTGTCGCCATCGGTTCAACGTTTAGGATGCCTGACATGACCACTTACCACTGGACCCCCGTGATCGCGGCCCATGCCAGCATGGCGGGGGCGGCCCTGTTGGTGGGCGCTGCGGTGCTGGCGCGGCGCAAGGGAACGACCTCGCACCGTGTGCTGGGCTGGACCTGGGTGGTGCTGATGGCCTCCGTGGCGAGCATCTCGTTTGCCATCCGATACAACGGCTTTTCCTGGATCCACGGTTTGTCGGTCTACACGCTGTTCGCCTTGGCCTTCGGGGTGACGTATGCCCGGCGGCGCAACATCAAGGCACACCGCGCCACCATGATCTCCATCTTTGTGGGGGCCCTGGTGATCACCGGGCTGTTCACCCTGCTGCCGCAGCGGCTGATCGGCCAGGCGCTGTGGGGCGCGCTGGGCTGATGTAGCCCGAATTGTCGCGCGCTGCTCAGCGCGCCTGCGCCCTCAAAGAATCCCCATCCGCTGGAATACGCTGGCCAGGGATTCGCCGCGCAGCAGGGCGTCGCGCGTGTCGTTCTCACCCTGCACCTTGGCCAGCGCGCGCTCGATCACCTCGTGTTCGCGCGCCTGCGGGATGACCACCACGCCGTCGACGTCGCCAAACACCAGGTCGCCGCTGGCCACGGCCACGCCGGCGCACTCCACGGGCACGTCGCGCTGCATCATGCGCGCGCGGCCTTTGGTGTCCAGCGGGCCGATGCCGCCGTGGAAGACGGGAAAGCGCATCTCGCGGATCTGGCGCACGTCGCGCACCAGCCCGTCGATCACGCAGCCCGCCGCCCCGCGCGCCGTGGCCGCCGTGGACAGCAGTTCCCCCCAGGGGGCGATACGCTCGGTGGGGCCGTTGCAGGCCAGCACCACCACCTCACCCGGCTTCAGGTCGTCCACCAGCGCGATCTCCACCTCGTAGGGGTTCTCGCCGTCCTTCACTTCGTAGGCCGGCATGTACAGGCCCGTGCGTGCGCGGCCCACCAGTACCAGGCTGTCATCCAGCGGCCGCACAAAGGGCTTCATGGCCTGGCGCATGAGGCCCAGGCTGTCCATCACGTCGGACAAGATGGCAGCGCTCAAGGGCTTGAGGGCGGCGGGGTCGATCATGGGCATGGCAGGGCTCCGTCAAAAGAGGGTGTGCAGGCTCATCGTGGGGCGGCACGCCGCATCGTAGAGGGCAGTTGCGTCTGGCGCGATCAGGATTTGCCACGGGTCTAGGGGCGGCCCCGATGGTCACCCCGTCTCTTGGTCCGTCGATCCGTCCGTCCGTCTGTCCGTCTGTCACGCCGGCCCGCGCTCTGGCCGCACAAAAGTGCGGTTCGTCGCAGGGTGATGGCCCGCAGTGGACTTGCGGTTTACGCTGCAGCCCTGAACTGATGTCCACGTGTTCAACCCGCATCGAGAGGAGCCCGCCATGTCCACCACCGACGACCTGACCCGCTTGGCCGACCTGCACCGCAGCGGCGCCCTGAGCGATGACGAGTACGTGCAGGCCAAGGCCCGGGTGCTCAATGAGCGCGTGCTGCGCGACCAACCTCCGCTGGTGGGCGCCCTCAACGGCCTGCGCCGAAGCCGCAGTGACCGTTGGCTGGGCGGCGTGTGCGGCGGCCTGTCGCAGGCCACGGGCCTGGCGCCCTGGCTGTGGCGCCTGGCCTTCGTGCTGTTCACCTTCTTCGGAGGCGCGGGCCTGCTCGTGTACCTGCTCCTGTGGATCTTTGTACCGGCCGAGCCCTCGCTCAACCCCATGCCGCGTCAGCTGGGGTCTTGACCTCGGTCAGCGCCGCTGCGGATCACCAGCCCGCCGGGAGAGCGCCCCGAGCGCAGGATGCCGGCGATGTGGATGCGGGTGGGCCGATACCGGCTCATCAGGTCGCGCGCCTCTTCGGAGACGGCTCGCGCCTTGTCGGCCCCCATGGCGGCCTCGCACTCCTGGGCCAGGCCGGGCACCATCGCGATGAGTCGTGAGTTGCGGGTGCGACGAGCGGTCTCCAGCAGTTTTTCAGCCGCCACCACAGCGCCGTTTTCGCCGACCTCGCCACTGCCGCCTTCCAGCGCCTGCTGCAAGGCGCCTTCGGCCGCGGCATTCACCGTGGCCAGGGCCTGCTTGATGATGCCCGTGGCCTGTTCGTCATGACCTGCGGCGACGATCAGAACCTCCGCGGCTGAGCGCGATGTGCAGAAACGCAGAGCCATCTCGCGGATGAAGTGGTTGCGCTCGTCGCACTCGGCCAGCGCCGGCGGCAAGCGCGCCCACAGCCCCAGCAGCAGTTGCGCAGCCTCGGCGTCAAAGTCTTCGTCCAGGCGCGCCGCGCCCTGCGCGATGAGGCGATCGCGAGCGATCTCCACCTCGCCGCTGCGAATCTGTTTGAGCGTCTCTCCTGCGGCCGACAGGCGCCCCAGCCGAACCGAGCCGCTGTGCCGGCGTGCGAAGACTCTCAGCTCGTCGACGCAGCTGTCCATGCCGTCGCGGTCGCCGGTATCGAACTGGATCAGCGCCATGAGGAACAGGCTCAGGCTGTCGAACAGGCGAGATCGCCCGCCCAGGGCGCGGGCCCGTTTGAGCAGCCTCAAGGCCTCCTGGTGCTGGCCCAGGTGGAAGGCCAGGGCGCCTGCGTGCTGGGCGCGCAGCAGGCAGCCAGGCGTCAGCTCAGCCGCGGCGCGGTAGCTTTCCATCGCTTGGGTGAACTCTGCGCGCTCAACCCGCATGCGGCCGAGCAGGTCATGTGCGTCGGCGTTCTGAGGGTCTTCCTTGACGAGGGCCTCCAGGCCTTTGCGGGCCTGCAGCGTGCGGCCGGCGGCGATGTCGGCGCGTACCAGCCCCACGCGAGCCCAGCCTTCTGGCTGGATGTCCAGCACCCGCTGGAAGAGCTTGGCCGCATCGTCTGGCCGGTTCAGCCTGAGCAGCAATTCGGCTGACAGTCGAGCGCAGTAGTTCCAGTAGCGGTGTCGCTCCTGGAACCGCTCCACGGCCCGGGCCAGGGCCACTTCGAGTTCGCCGGCTTCCAGGGCCACGATGACATCAGACAACAGGCGCTTGCGGCTGCGCGCCTCCAACAGGCGGTCAGCCAGCGTGGCACCGGAGAAGGGTTGGACGATGAGCCCGTCCAGCGAGGACTCGGCGGCCTCTGTGACGCGCGCGTAGGTCGCCTGGTCGGTCACGATGAGGAACACCGTTCGGTGCGGCAGCAGTTGCTCGCGGCGCAGTTCCTCAAGGAGGTCTTGCCCGGACAGCAACGAGCCCTCGAAATCGAGGGAGCACACCACGATGTCGTAGACATTACGCTCCAGCAGCAGCCGGGCCTCGTCCAGGCTACCGCATGACGTCACTTGTTCGATGCCGGCGGCGCGCAGGTGGTTGGACGTGATGTTGCGCATCATCGGCTTGCCCTCGACCACCAGGGCGACCGCGCGGTGCAGGTCCGGATCCATGGGCCGGTTCATGGCCGTGCCGCGCCCGCCAGTGAGGGTCGACGGGCCGCCCGCCCGCGGGTCAAGAGCAAATGCGAATCCGGTAACGCCACCATTTCAGGCGATAGTGTGGCATCTCCGCAGCTTGCCCGAACCGTTGGCCCGCGGCGCGGGGTGGGCTTGCACAAAGCCCCATCGCCTGCGCCTTCCGGCCACCGCTCTGACACTGCAGACCTGGCGGGCACCAAGGTGGTTTTGCCCGAACACTTGCCCATGACCGCGCCGCGACTGCTGAACTTTGACAACACCTACGCTCGAGAGCTCAATGAGGGCTTTCATGTGCGTTGGCCGCCAGCCCCTGCCCCCGCGCCCAGGCTGCTGTTCCTGAACCGCCCGCTGGCCGAGGAGCTCGGCATCAGCGGCGCGGACGTGGCCACGTTGGAGGGTGAGCCAGGGGCGGCGCTGTTCAGCGGCAATGCCCTGCCCGAAGGCGCCGAGCCCATCGCCCAGGCCTACGCGGGGCACCAGTTTGGCGGCTTCTCTCCGCAGCTGGGCGACGGCCGGGCCTTGCTGCTGGGTGAGGTGATCGACCGCCGCGGACAGCGCCGTGACATCGCCTTCAAGGGCTCCGGGCGTACCCCGTTCTCCCGCGGGGGCGACGGCAAGGCCGCCGTGGGGCCCATGCTGCGCGAGGTGCTGATCAGCGAAGCCTTGCACGCGCTGGGCATTCCCACCACCCGCG
>CAYSOD010000355.1:0-4584 GCA_964432385.1 uncultured Rubrivivax sp. | reverse complement strand
GCGAGCGTACCAATGGCAAGGGGGAGGGCATGCTCTTCTCTGACGTGGGCGAGATGCTGCGGGCCCTGGACAACGGCGTGGTCGAGATCACCGCCAAAGTGAGCGTGCGCCTGACCGAGTGGGTGCGCGTGGGCGAGAGCGACCAGTTCGAGCCCAAGATCACCTTGACCGAGACGACCGTGGGCCGCGCCCTGCTGTCGGAGATCCTGCCCAAGGGTCTGCCCTTCAGCAACATCAACAAGGCGCTGAAGAAGAAGGAGATCTCGCGTCTCATCAACGTCAGCTTCCGCAAGTGCGGCCTGAAGGAGACGGTGGTCTTTGCCGACAAGTTGCTGCAGTCGGGCTTCAAGCTGGCCACGCGCGCCGGCATCTCGATCGCCATCGACGACATGCTGGTGCCGCAGGAAAAGCACGGCCTGATCGAACGCGCCGAGAAGGAAGTCAAGGAGATCGAGCAGCAGTACGTCTCGGGCCTGGTGACCGCGGGTGAGCGCTACAACAAGGTGGTGGACATCTGGGGCAAGGCCGGCGACGACATCGGCAAGAAGATGATGGAGCAGCTGCGCGTGGAGAAGGTCGTTGACCGCCACGGCAAGACGGTGGACCAGGAGTCCTTCAACTCCATCTACATGATGGCCGACTCCGGTGCTCGCGGTTCTGCCGCGCAGATCCGTCAGCTGGCTGGCATGCGTGGTCTGATGGCCAAGCCTGACGGCTCCATCATCGAGACCCCCATCACGGCGAACTTCCGTGAAGGTCTGAACGTGTTGCAGTACTTCATCTCCACCCACGGCGCCCGAAAGGGCCTTGCGGACACGGCGCTGAAGACCGCGAACTCAGGCTACCTGACCCGGCGTCTGGTCGACGTGACGCAGGACCTGGTGGTCACCGAGGACGATTGCGGCACCGAGAACGGCATCGCCATGCGCGCGCTGGTCGAGGGTGGCGAGGTGATCGAGAGCCTGCGTGACCGCATCCTGGGTCGTGTGGCCGCCATCGAGGTGTTGCACCCGGAGACGCAAGACGTGCTGGTGCCGGCCGGTCAGATGCTGGACGAGGACACGCTCGACCTGCTGGAGCAGGCGGGCGTGGACGAGGTCAAGGTCCGCACCCCGCTGACCTGCGACACGCGTTTCGGTCTGTGCGCCAAGTGCTACGGCCGCGATCTGGGCCGTGGCGGCCTGGTGAACATGGGCGAGGCCATCGGTGTCATCGCGGCGCAGTCCATCGGCGAGCCCGGCACGCAGCTGACCATGCGCACTTTCCACATCGGCGGCGCCGCTTCTCGTGCCGCGGTGGCCTCCAGCGTGGACGCCAAGAGCGATGGCCACATTGGCTTCAACGCCACCATGCGTTACGTCACCAATGGCAAGGGTGAACTGGTGGTGATCTCGCGTTCCGGCGAAATCATCATCCTCGACCAGCATGGCCGCGAGCGCGAGCGTCACAAGGTGCCTTACGGCGCCACGCTCAACATCAAGGCCGATCAGCAGATCAAGGCCGGCACCGTACTGGCCAACTGGGACCCCCTGACCCGACCCATCATCACGGAGTTCGCCGGTAAGGCCCGCTTCGAGAACGTGGAGGAAGGCGTCACCGTGGCCAAGCAGGTGGACGAGGTCACGGGCCTGTCCACCCTGGTGGTGATCGATCCCAAGCGGCGTGGCTCTACCAAGGTGGTGCGTCCGCAGGTCAAGCTGCTCGACGCGGCCGGCCAGGAGGTCAAGATCCCTGGCACCGATCATTCCGTGACCATCGGCTTCCCGGTCGGCGCGTTGATCCAGGTGCGTGACGGCCAGGATCTCGCCCCCGGCGAGGTGTTGGCGCGCATCCCGGTCGAAGGCCAGAAAACGCGCGACATCACCGGCGGCCTGCCGCGGGTGGCCGAGCTCTTCGAGGCCCGCAGCCCCAAGGACAAGGGCACGCTGGCCGAGCAGACCGGCACCATCTCCTTCGGCAAGGAGACCAAGGGCAAGGTGCGCCTGCAGATCACCGACCCGGACGGCAAGGTGTTCGAGGAACTCGTGCCCAAGGAAAAGAACATCCTGGTGCACGAAGGTCAGGTCGTCAACAAGGGCGAGCTCATCGTCGACGGGCCAGCTGATCCGCAGGACATCCTGCGCCTGCTGGGCATCGAAGAGTTGGCGCGCTACATCGTCGACGAGGTGCAGGACGTCTACCGTCTGCAGGGCGTGAAGATCAACGACAAGCACATCGAGGTGATCGTTCGCCAGATGCTGCGCCGCGTACAGATCGTCAACTCTGGCGACAGCAGCTACATCGCCGGCGAGCAGGTCGAGCGCAGCGAGTTGCTGGAGACCAACGACAAGCTGCGCAGCGAAGGCAAAGTGATCGCCACGCATGCTGATGTGTTGCTGGGCATCACCAAGGCCAGCCTGTCTACGGATTCCTTCATCTCCGCGGCCTCCTTCCAGGAGACCACCCGCGTGCTCACCGAGGCGGCCATCATGGGCAAGCGCGACGAGCTGCGTGGCCTGAAGGAGAACGTCATCGTCGGGCGCCTCATCCCGGCCGGTACGGGCATGGCCTTCCACGCAGCCCGCAAGGCCAAGGAAGAGATGGACGAGTCCGAGCGCAAGGCCATTGCGCTGCAAGAGGCCGAGGAATTGGCCGCCGTGCAGCTCGCCAACCTGGACGCTGCCACGGCGGCAGCAGCAGGCTCTGGCGAGTGATCGGCCCCGGCCGCGGTGTGCCGCGGCCTTCACATCAGAGGGCGGCCTGGGGCCGCCCTTTTTGCTTGTCAGCGGTGACCGAACCTGCGGCGCGCCACTGCGCGTAACCTCAGGGCGCCCAGTCCTCGGGTCGCATCACCCTGCAGTTCCCAAGGGCCGCAAGTCTGTGGCGCAACTTCAGCACGGCGCGGTCGCGTGACAGCAGCCAGGCAGCGCCGCTGTGCAGTGCGAGGTCGATGAACTTCTGGTCATCGGCGTCGGTGCAGCGTGGCGAGGGTGGTCCGCTGCAGGGCGGCACCAGCGTGGCCAGCAGGTCGAAGGCGTCGATGACCCTGCGCATGGCGTCTTCGCCAGGATGCGCAGCCTCTGGCGACCCGCGCTCGCAGCTTACAGCCTGCAGCCGGCCCAGAACGTGAACCAGCTCCTGACGCATGGCGCTTGAGGCCAGCCACCTGAGCTCACCCGTCTGCAGCGCCGCACCCAGCCTCGCCACCCGTGCATCCTGGAACCAGTACAAGGCCAGCACGGCGTTGGTGTCCAGCACGGCAGCGGGCACCCTGGACGTAGCGGAACTTGCGGCTTGTTGCGGCCCCACGCATACGCCCCTATAATCTGTGGCTTTTCGGCAATTTCTGCCGTGCTCTTTGCTGAGCGGCTGCCCGGTCAGGCCTGCATCGACAGGCCCTTTGCGGCGTACGCCCCCTCCCGCTGGAGTGCTTGGCATGAGCTGAAAGAAGATCTCCAAGCATCCTACGAATCCAGACGGGAACCGCATTCATGCCAACCATCAACCAACTCGTGCGCCTGGGTCGCCAGACCGAGACCACGAAGTCCAAGTCGCCCGCGCTGCAGGGTAACCCGCAGCGGCGGGGTGTCTGCACCCGTGTGTACACCACCACGCCGAAAAAGCCCAACTCTGCGCTGCGCAAGGTCGCCAAGGTGCGCCTGACCAACCAGCAGGAGGTCATCTCCTACATCGGCGGCGAAGGCCACAACCTGCAAGAGCACAGCGTGGTGCTGGTGCGTGGCGGCCGTGTGAAGGACCTGCCGGGTGTGCGCTACCACATCGTGCGTGGCTCGCTGGACCTGCAAGGCGTCAAGGATCGCAAGCAGTCCGCTCCAAGTACGGCGCCAAGCGCCCCAAGAAGGCCTGAGGGCCCTGACGCGGCGTCCGGTCCCGGGCGCTGCGTGTCGCGGCGGTCCATGAGGGGTCGTCGAGTAAGTGGAAGGCGCGACCGTGTCGCCTTCCCCGGCGCCCACGAGCGTCGGTCCACTGAAGTTCACTGAAGGAAATTAGTCATGCCACGTCGTCGCGAAGTACCGAAACGCGAAATCCTCCCCGATCCGAAGTTCGGCTCGGTGGACCTGTCCAAGTTCATGAACGTCGTGATGGAGTCCGGCAAGAAGGCCGTGGCCGAGCGCATCATCTATGGCGCGCTGGATCAGGTCGAAAAGAAGGCGAACAAGGATCCGCTGGAGATCTTCATGATCGCGCTGAACAACGTCAAGCCGATGGTCGAGGTGAAGTCCCGTCGCGTCGGTGGTGCTAACTACCAGGTGCCGGTCGAGGTCCGCCCCATCCGCCGTCAGGCACTGGCCATGCGCTGGTTGAAGGAGTCTGCCCGCAAGCGTGGTGAAAAGTCCATGGCCGCCCGTCTGGCCAATGAACTGCTCGAAGCCAGTGAAGGCCGCGGTGGCGCCATGAAGAAGCGCGACGAAGTTCACCGCATGGCCGAGGCCAACAAGGCCTTCTCGCACTTCCGCTTCTGACCCTCTTTGTTCGGCCGCCTCTACGGGTAAGCACTGACCCGGAGGCGGCCCCTGTCTTTGGAGATTGACCATGGCCCGCAAGACCCCCATCGAGCGCTACCGCAACATCGGTATCTCCGCG
>CAYSOD010000354.1:0-4598 GCA_964432385.1 uncultured Rubrivivax sp. | reverse complement strand
GCCTGCCACAGCGCTCCGATGGCCGCGGCGATTTCGTCGTCGGTTCTGCCCGGGCGATGGGCCGAGTCGCCCCGTAGCAAGGCACGCAGGTCATGCCCTTGGCTGGCGAACAGGCACATGTACAGCTTGCCTTCGGTGGACAGGCGCGCGCGGTTGCACTCTCCACAAAAGGCTTGCGTCACCGAAGAGATGACGCCGATCTCGCCCGCGCCGTCCCTATAGCGCCATCGCTGCGCCGTCTCGCCCGATGTGGAGGCTGGCAGCGGCTCCAAGGGAAAGACCGCTCCGATGCGCCGAACGACTTCCGCTGACGGCAGCACCTCGTCCATGCGCCATCCGTTGGTGGCGCCGACGTCCATGTACTCGATGAACCGCAGGTTGACCCGGCTGCCGTGCGTGTCTCGGAAGTACCGCGCCATGGGCACGATCTCCTGATCGTTGGTGCCCCGCTTGACGACCATGTTCACCTTCACGGGCCCCAGGCCCGCGGCCAGCGCACTGTCGATGCCCCGCAGCACGTCGGCCACCGGGAAGTCCACATCGTTCATGCGCCGGAAGATGGTGTCATCCAGGGCGTCCAGGCTCACGGTGACGCGCCTGAGGCCCGCTTGCGCAAGAGACTGCGCTTTGCGCTCGAGCAGCGAGCCGTTGGTCGTGAGCGTCAAGTCCAGCGGATCGCCTTCGGGCGTGCGCAGGGCGGCCAGCTTGGCCACCAATACTTCGAGGTGCTTTCTCAGCAGGGGCTCACCGCCCGTCAGCCGCAGTTTGCGCACGCCGTGGCGAATGAAGGCCCGCGACAGCCGTTCGATCTCCTCGAACGTCAGCAGGGACGGCTGGGGCAGAAAACGGTAGTCGCGGTCGAACACTTCCTTGGGCATGCAGTAGCTGCAGCGGAAGTTGCACCGGTCAGTGACGGAGATGCGCAGGTCGCGAAGCGGCCGGCCCAGTTGGTCCGACAGCAGACCGGTGGGCGGCGGGAAGTCTGCGGGTACGGCAGGCACCGCAGCGGCGTACCGCAGGTCGGCCAGTGGAATGACGTTGTCGCCCATGGGGGCTCATTGTGCCGCGAGGCCTCCAGGCCATGGAGGCCGGGGCCTGAAAGCGGATGGAAGGACCGACGCGGCTTGCCCGCCCGGGAGACGGACTACCGTGAGGCCGTGCCCGTGCGTTCGGGCCTGGCGCCGGGGGCGGCCGCCGCAGCAGCGCCCACGGCCACAGGCTCCGCGCGGCGTGCGCCCGTGAAGCGGCGGTCCCAGTAGGCCTGTCGCATGTCTTCAATGCGAACCTCTGTCCCGCTGCGAGGGGCGTGGATGAACTTGCCATCGCCAATGTAGATGCCCACGTGGGAAAAGGTTCTCCTCAAGGTGTTGAAGAAGACCAGGTCGCCTGGGCGCAATTCCTCACGGGCAATACGCAGCAGCCCGGACGCACTGGCCTGATCGTCCACCCTCCTGGGCAGCACCAGCCCCAGGCTCATCTCGAAGATGTGGCGGGTGAAGCCGCTGCAGTCGAACCCGTCGTCGGCTGAGTTGCCACCGCGTCGATAGGGCACCCCCAGAAAGTTCATGGCCGAGAGCACCAGCTCTGACGCCACATCCCGTACCTGGCGCACGAGCGCACTGCCTTCCGCGGCGGATTCCTTCGCGACAAAGCCTTTGTCCTGCAGCAACTGCAGGACGGGATCGGCGGGAGTGCGGTCATCCGGTGCAGCCACAGCGGCACCCGCCAGCAGGACTGCGGCAACCGCCAACGCCGCCAGACCGTGGCGGCTGGGGCGGTGCAAACACCGGGCAAAGAAAGGGGTTCGGCGCATCGAGGGCGGCAGAATAGGGGCGGCCTCCCAGCCTGTCAACGACCCAGGCCATGCGCTACGTGAGGCGTGTTGGTTACAGAAGATCAAAGGATTCCCATGTTCAAGGCCCTGCTGCTCGAAAAGGACGACGCTGGATTTCGTGCGGGAGTCACCGACCTGGACGATGCGCGCCTGCCGTCCGTGCCCGCGGGCGGCGTTCTCGTGCGTCCCCGTTTTTCCACGCTCAACTACAAGGACGGGCTGGCATTGACCAACCGTTCGCCCGTTGTGCGCCTGTGGCCCATGGTGCCGGGCATCGACGGTGCAGGTGAGGTGCTGCAAAGCGACCATCCGCAGTGGAAACCGGGAGACGCTTTTATTCTCAATGGCTACGGGGTCGGCGAGACTCATTGGGGCTGTCTCGCGCAGCAGGCACGCCTCAAGGGCGACTGGCTGGTGCCCTTGCCTGCGCCACTGACGCCGCGGCATGCCATGGCCATTGGCACGGCAGGCTACACCGCCATGCTGTGTGTGATGGCGCTGGAGCGCCATGGCCTGAAGCCCGATGAGGGTGACATTCTGGTCACCGGTGCCACGGGAGGCGTGGGCTCGGTGGCGGTTCTGTTGCTGGCTCGTCTGGGCTATCGCGTCGTGGCCGCTACGGGCAAGGCCTCTCAAGAGGCCTATCTGAAGGATTTGGGCGCACAAGCGGTGATCGACCGGGCAGAACTGTCCTCCCCTGGCAAGCCATTGCAGAAGGAGCGCTGGGCCGGCGTGGTCGACGTCGTGGGCAGTCACACCCTGGCCAATGCCTGTGCACAGGTGCGCTACGGCGGCGCTGTGGCCGCCTGTGGGCTGGCGCAGGGCCACGACCTGCCTTCCACGGTCATGCCGTTCATCCTGCGGGGCG
Source organism: uncultured Rubrivivax sp. (assembly GCA_964432385.1). GTDB lineage: Bacteria > Pseudomonadota > Gammaproteobacteria > Burkholderiales > Burkholderiaceae_C > Rubrivivax. The sequence continues at coordinate 1,896 of CAYSOD010000354.1, read as the reverse complement.
TGAGCCTGCTGGGCATCGACAGCGTAATGGCACCCCAGGCGTTGCGCCGGCAGGCCTGGGCGCGTTTGGCGCAGGACCTGGATCTGGCGGCCTTGGACCGGTTGACCACCGAGATCGGTCTGGACGAGGCCCTTGAAGGCGCACGGCGGTTGATGGCCGGGGAGGTGGTCGGGCGCCAGGTGGTGCGAATCCCGGACTGACCGCCGGGGCCTTCACGGGCCGTTCAACGTCCTGAGCAAGCGGCCTTCACGGGGCACTCCACCGTCAGGGCATAGCAAGTCCGATGTCGACAATGCCGCTGCGAACGGGCAGCACATGTCACGAAGGAGACAGTCATGGGATTCGAGGACTTTCACCGCCGATCGCTGCAGGATCGGGAAGGCTTCTGGGCCGAGCAGGCCGCGCTGATCGATTGGCAGACCCCTTTCAGCCAGGTCTGTGACTACAGCAACCCACCTTTTGCGCGGTGGTTCGTGGGAGGCACCACGAATCTGTGCCACAACGCGGTGGACCGCCATGCCGCTGCCCACCCGGATCGCCAAGCCTTGATCTGGGTGTCCACTGAGGTCAACCAGGAAATCGTCTACACGTTCTCTCAGTTGCAGCAGGAGGTGGAGCGCATGGCTGCCATCTTGTTGTCGCTGGGCGTGAAGCAGGGCGACCGAGTGCTGGTCTACATGCCCATGATCCCCGAGGCGGCTTTTGCGATGCTGGCCTGTGCACGGATCGGCGCGCTGCATTCGGTGGTCTTCGGCGGCTTTGCCAGCGTCAGCCTGGCCAGCCGCATCGACGATGCGCAGCCCACCGTCGTGGTCAGTGCAGATGCAGGCAGCCGCAGCGGCAAGGTGGTGCCCTACAAGGGCCTGCTGGACGAGGCCATCCGCCTGTCCACGCACAAGCCGTCACGGGTGCTGATGGTCAACCGGGGTCTGAGCGACATGCCCATGCAACCTGGCCGGGACGTGGACTACGCCACCGAGCGCCAGGCCCATTTGCAGGCCCGCGTGCCCTGCGTGTGGGTGGACTCCACCCACCCCAGCTACACGCTGTACACCAGCGGCACCACGGGCAAACCCAAGGGCGTGCAGCGCGATACCGGCGGTTATGCCGTGGCGCTGGCTTCCAGCATGAAGCACATCTTTCAGGGTCAACCGGGCGAGACCTACTTCTCCACCAGCGACATCGGCTGGGTGGTGGGCCACAGCTACATCGTCTACGGCCCCCTGATTGCGGGCATGGCCACCATCCTGTACGAGGGTCTGCCCACACGCCCCGACGCGGCCGTGTGGTGGAGCTTGGTCGAGAAGTACCGCGTGACCTCCATGTTCAGCGCCCCCACGGCTGTGCGGGTGCTCAAGAAGCAGGATCCTGCCGCCCTGACCCGGCATGACTTGAGTTCCTTGCGGGCGCTGTTCCTGGCCGGCGAACCGCTGGACGAACCCACGGCGAAATGGATTGCCGAGGCCTTGGGCAAACCCATCATCGACAACTACTGGCAGACCGAGACCGGTTGGCCCATCCTGACCATCTGCAACGGCATCGAGGCTGCGCCGAGCAAATTCGGCTCGCCGGGCAAGGCGGTCTATGGCTATGACGTCAAGCTGGTGGACGAGAACACCGGGCAGGACCTGGTCGGCCACGACCAGAAGGGCGTGGTCGTCATCGAGGGGCCGCTGCCCCCAGGCTGCATGCAGACGGTGTGGCGTGACGACGAGCGCTTCGTCAAGACCTACTGGAGCAGCATCCCGGGGCGGCAGGTCTACAGCACCTTCGACTGGGGCATTCGGGACCGGGACGGCTACTTCTTCATCCTGGGGCGCACCGACGATGTGATCAACGTGGCCGGCCACCGCCTGGGCACGCGCGAGATCGAGGAGAGCATCTCCAGCCACCCGA
>CAYSOD010000353.1:0-4600 GCA_964432385.1 uncultured Rubrivivax sp. | reverse complement strand
CCAGGCCGGCCCGCCCATCCAGCTCTGCCAGTTGTTGGGTGGGCTGCCGTCAGGGCGGGCTTCGGCCCACACGTACCAGTCGGCCTTGGGGTTGTCGCGGCTGGAGCGGCTCTCGGTGAACCACGGGTGCTCGGCGGCGGTGTGGCTCCAGACCTGGTCGATGAGGACCTTGAGGCCGAGCCTGTGGGCCTCAACGATCAAGGCATCGAAGTCGGCATCACTGCCGAACAGCGGATCCACGCCCCGATGGTCAGACACGTCATAGCCAAAGTCGCGCATCGGGCTGGGGAAGAACGGCGACAGCCAGACGCCGTCCACACCCAGCTCCGCCACATAGGGCAAACGTTCGGTGACACCGGCCAAGTCACCCACGCCGTCGCCGTTGGCATCGGCAAAGCTGCGCGGGTAGATCTGGTAGAGCGTGGCGCCACGCCACCAAGGATTGCTCATGGTCATTGACGAGATGGGGGACCGGATGGAAAACCGACAGTTTCTAGAGAAATCGGAGCGATATCAGCCTGCCAGAATGTTCGAAATGACGGTTTTCATACCCAGTGACCCGAGGGATTTCCCGCGCCGTGCACCATCACTCGTACCCACACGATGAAGATCTTCCGCGAGGCGGTGCGCCACCCCGACGAGTCGCTGCGCCTGCTCCACCTTGAACTGCCGACCTTCGAAGGGGGTCTGCACCGTCACACGCATGCCGAGCTGACCTGGATCGAACGTGGACAGGGGCTGCGCTGGGTGGGTGACAGCGTGGAGCCTTTCTTTGACGGTGACCTGGTGCTGGTGGGCGGCGAAGTGGCGCACCTGTGGGCCAGCCGTGGCCCCCAGCCTGCGGCGGGCTGTGCGGCCACGGTGCTGCAGTTCAAGCCTGACTGGGCCGCGCGCACGGGGCTGCCCGAACTGGCGGGCGTATCACCCCTGCTGCTTCGGGCCACCCTGGGGCTGGAGATCCGGGGCGACACGCGCCTGGAAGTGCAACGAGGGCTCCTGCGCCTGCGCCAGGCGACGGCCGCGCGCCGCGTGGCCGCGATGGTGGACCTGCTGGCCACGCTGATGGAGGGCGCGTCGGACTTGCGTGAGCTGTCCACCCGAATCTCGGGCGGCGCGCCCGCCGCAGACGGCCCGGTAGACGGTCCCGTAGGCGTTCCCGCAAACGGTTTCTCAGGGGGCCAGCGCGTCGACCGCGTGTTGAACTGGATCGAGGAACATCTGGCCGAAGATCTGCGTGTGGAAGACGCGGCAGCGGTGGCACACGTATCGGCGGCCGCCTTCGGGCGCTTCTTCAGGCGCGAGGTCGGCAAGAGCTTCACCGAATACGTCAACGACGCCCGCTGCGGCTGGGCCGCGCTGCAACTGATCCAGGGCCGCGACCCCATCGCCCACATCGCACAGTCCTGCGGGTTCTCCACCCTGTCCCACTTCGGCGAGCAGTTCAGGCGGCGCTATCACCTGGCACCGCGAGCGTTTCGTGCGGCCGCAAGGTCTGCCAGAGGCGATTGAAGTCGACATCCACGGCCAAGCGCGGCGTCGCCTCGGCCACACTCGTTCAAATGCTCAATCCGTCGCGGCCTCCAAAGCAGAGATGGCCTGCGATAAGTCATGTGCCGTCAACACGCGGTTGAAATTGCGAATGTGCGGCGCGGTCAGGGTGAGGGTGGCGAGGGTGTCGATATCGACCTCGGTGGGCGCGCGAGGCAGTCCCAGTTGCTGCAGGTTCAGGGGCAGGCCGATGCGGCGGTAAAAGGCCCGCATGTCCTTGATGAACGCTGGTGGGCGGTCTTCCAGGTGCCACTGCACCATCGTGCCGTAGGCCACCTGCAGACCGTGCAGTTCATGGGCGGTGCCGGGCAGCGCTGACAGGCCCCGGGTCATGGAATGCGCAACGGACAAGCCACCGTTTTCAAAGCACAGGCCGCTCAGCAGCACATTGGCCTCGACGACGGCCTCTAAGCTGTCATCCGGGCTTTGGCGCTCCAGCGCAGCCAGTGCGCCGTCGGTGTGGGCCAACAGCGTCTCGAAGCACAGGTTGGCCAGGGCCAGCGCCGCACGCGTGCCCAGGCCGGCGAACATGTTCGGCCCCTGAGCCGCGTGGCACTGCTCGACCTCGAATTTCTTGGAAATGGCATCCCCGATGCCCGCCAGCAACAGTTGGCGAGGCGCCCTGGCAATGAGTGCGGTGTCCACGATCACCGCATGCGGGTTGCAAGGCATGTGTTCGACCTTGAGCAGGCGGTGCTGCTCGTCGTAGACCACATAAATCTTGCTGGTGGGCGCGTCATTCGAGGCGATGGTCGGCAGCGTGATGACTGGCACCCGCAGACGGTGGGCCACCGCCTTGCCCGCATCAATGCCTTTGCCGCCGCCTGCTGCGATGACCACATTGGCCTGCACCCCATGCGCAGCACCCACCAGGCGCTCAATCTCGGCGGGTGTGATCTCTCCGGCGAATCGCAACGGCGTGACCTGAGTGCCCGCTTGCCGACAGCTCGCCGTCACGTCCTCCCCCAACAGATCCAGCACAAAGGCATCTGCGATCAGCAAAGCGCGCGAACCGATGGCAGCGGCTGTCGGCCCCGTTTCGCTCAGGGCACTGGGCCCCTGGATATAGCGCAGCGGTGCGCCAAAGATCCGGCTTGCGGCTGGACGGGTGTCTGTCGGCATGGGGTCTGCTTTTGTTGGTCTGGATGCAGAGAGCATATGAAATCCAAACTCTCCCCCCAAACTCGATAGACCTTAGGCCATCCGCCGCGATGCACGGGTGCACACCCATCGGTGAGCCCACACTGGCGCTCAGCACATTGCCACGGCCCTCGAGCATGGGGGTGATTTCCCGCCCGAGCGGCTGGTAGCCCTGCCGCGCATCGGGGGCACCAAACTGATCGGCATAAAAGGAACCCGACTCGGGTGCCACTGCGTAGGCCCGGTGCTTCCTGCGCTTACAAGGTGGGATTGATCAGGTACTTGGCACCCGTGGAGCGCTTGCCATAGACGGCGATAGCCTCCATCTGTAAGGCGCCGGCCAGCGAGACTTCGTGCGCGTAGTGGCTGGCGAACGTGGTGGTCAGCTCGGCTGCCACGCGCTCGCGCAGTTTCTGCGCTGCGGCGGGGCCGATCTTTTGCAGAAACAGAAACAGCAACCAGCCGCCCATGCCCCAGGAGAAGCCGAAGTTGCGCACCACTTCGGTGGGCGCGGTGTCCAGCGTGCCGTACAGGTAGACCTGCTTGTGCGTCGGTGATCCGTAGCGGCTGTAAACCTGGGCGTGGCGGCTGAGCGCGGCTTCCATGCATGTGAGGATCTGACCGGCCAGCCGGCCGCCGCCCAGGGCGTCGAAAGCGATCGTCGCGCCGGTGGTCGCGATGGCGTCGGTCAGCTCGGCCATGAAGTCGGGTGACTCGGTGCTGCAGACAAACTTCGCGCCCTGTGCCTTGAGCAGATCCACCTGCTCCTGCTTGCGCACGATGTTGACCAGCCCGACCTTGTCCTGCAGACAGATGCGGTTGAGCATCTGCCCCAGGTTGGAGGCCGCCGCCGTGTGCACCAGGGCGCTGTGGCCTTCGCTCTTCATCGTCTCCACCATGCCCAGCGCGGTGAGCGGGTTGACAAAGCAACTGGCACCTTGCGCCGGCGTGGCGTCGTCGGGCAGTTGAAGGCACTGCTCGGCGGTGATGCAGCGGTACTGCGTGTACATGGCGCCGCCCATGAGGGCCACCTTCTTGCCCAGGAGGGCCTGGGCGGCAGCCCCACTGCCGGCCTGGACCACTGTGCCCGCGCCCTCGTTGCCCACAGGCAGCGACTGATCAAACCGCCCGGCCATCGCCTTCAAGGCCCGCTCAGGCACCTGGGCGTGGATCACCGGGCGCTCGGCGCTGCCGCCAGCTCGGGCCGTGCTCATGTCAGCAGCTCCAAAGAGCAGCCCGAGGTCCGACGGGTTGATGGGCGTGGCCTCCATGCGCACAAGCACCTCGTCGGCCGCGGGCTGAGGCGCAGGGACTTCGACCAACGAGACTTCAAGCTCGCCAGTGCTGCGGATCAGCGAGCGCAGTTGCAAGGCCGTTTGGGGGATGGTGGGGGTCATGGTGCGTGCTTTCATCCAAAAGGACATCGATCAATCGGAAGCTTCAGCAGCAAGTATGTGCGGGGGTGGGCGAAACGCGATGGCAGGGACCCCGCGCCCAGGTCAGGCCGCGGGGATGCCCGCCGCGCCCGCACGGCGCACAGGCTCTTCGCGAATCGGCAGATGCACCAGGGCCGCGCCCACGGCCAGCAGGATGTCGACGTACCAGATCCAGTCGTACGACCCGGTGGCCTCGAACACCTGGCCGCCCAGCCAAGCACCCAGGAAACCGCCGATCTGGTGCGAGAACATCACGATGCCGAACAGCGTGGCCATGTTGGCCGGCCCGAAGAACTTCGCCACCAGGCCCGCCGTGGGCGGCACGGTCGACAGGAAGGTCAACCCCATCACCGCAGAGAAGGCCAGCACCACCGGGCCGGTCTTGGGCGCGAGGAGGAACACCAGCACCGCCAGCGCACGCGTGGCATAAACCAGCGACATCATCGAGGCCGACCGGGCCATAGGCCATGCGGCCT
>CAYSOD010000352.1:0-4617 GCA_964432385.1 uncultured Rubrivivax sp. | reverse complement strand
TAGTGCACACGCCGTTTGCTGCCCCGCTTGGCGTCTGCCGTCTGCGTGAGCGCCCAGCGGTCGGCCAGGACGGTACGGGCCGCCGCGGCGGCGGCGCTGGAGCGGGCGCTGGCGCTGGTGGCATCGCTGCGTTGTGACAACTCGCGCTTCCAGGTGCGCACGAACTCGGTGCGTTCGGCGGCGGTCATGCCCGAGCCCTGGCGCGTGGGGCCCTTCGGGCGGGCGGTGGCGGGGCTTGCGCCGTCGCCTGTCTGGGGGACCTTCGGGTCGGTGCTGCGGGTGGAAGAGGTCTTCATCCGGTGTCCTTGGTGCAAGGAGAAGTATCGCGAGTGTGGGGCGCCTATGGACCTGCTGACAGAAGAGTTGTGTAGTTCTACTACATGAGCGGCGGCACGGTCGTGGTCTAAGTGTTTGTTTTTATTGGAGAACAGGTAAAAACCTAGGGGAAACACTGAGCTCCTGACTGCTTCAATTGTCTGTATCTTCTCTACAAACCTCGGCGTTTCCGGCCTGCCGGGCCGTTGTGCGCACCCCTGCGTGATGACAATGACGCCTGCTCCAGCAAGGAGCGTGCTCGAAAGGTGAGACCGTGGCCGACGTCGTGCTCAAGAAAGTGCAGAAATCCTATGGCGAGGCCCAGGTCCTGCGCGACATCGACCTGGAAGTGCGTGACGGGGAGTTCATGGTCTTCGTGGGTCCGTCGGGCTGCGGCAAGAGCACCTTGCTGCGCACCATCGCGGGGCTGGAAGACATCACGGGCGGCGAACTGAGCATCGGCGGGCGTGTGGTCAACGACGTGCCACCGGCCGAGCGAGGCATCGCCATGGTGTTCCAGAGTTATGCGCTCTACCCGCACATGAACCTGTACGACAACATGGCGTTCGGGTTGCAGTTGGCCAAGGTGCCCAAGGCCGAGATCGACTCGGCGGTGCAGCAGGCCGCCAAGATCCTGCACATCGACCACCTGTTGCAGCGCAAGCCCAAGGACTTGTCGGGCGGCCAGCGCCAGCGCGTGGCCATCGGCCGGGCCATCGTGCGCAAGCCCGAGGTCTTTCTCTTCGACGAGCCCTTGTCCAACCTGGATGCCGCACTGCGCGTGAAGATGCGCTACGAGTTCGCCAAGCTGCATGAGCAGCTGAAGACCACCATGATCTACGTGACGCACGACCAAGTGGAGGCCATGACGCTGGCCGACCGCATCGTCGTGTTGTCGCTCGGCCGCATCGAGCAGGTGGGCACGCCGCTGGAGCTCTACGAGCACCCGTGCAACCTCTTCGTGGCCGGCTTCATAGGCAGCCCGAAGATGAACTTCATCAGCGCAGAGTTCGTGGAGGGCAGCGTCCACCACACCACGGTGCGCCTGGAGGCTGGAGAACTGGTGCGCTGCGACGTCGACGGCTCAGCCGGCCGCCCCGGTGACCGCCTGACCCTGGGGGTGCGGCCCGAGCACTTTGCGGTAGGCCCCTCAGGTGGGGTCGGTGACGCAGCCAACGTGCTGCGGGCCACCGTCACCTTCGTGGAGTCGCTGGGCAGCACAACGCACGCTTACTGTGCCTTCCCTGGCGTGCAGGAGGATCTGACGGTGGAGCTCGACGGTCGCCTGCGCGTCAAGAGCGGTCAGGTCCTGGCGCTGTCGGTGCCGGCTGATGCCTGCTACCTCTTCGACGCCGAGGGCCGCGCCTGGCGCCGTCATGTCAGCCCCGAGCGGATGCTGGCGGCGTGAAGGCATCCCCCACAGCCCGGGCCTGCGGCCTGCTGCTGGCGCTTGGGCTGGCCATGTCTGCGGCCGTGCAAGCCGCCGAGCCGCCACGCCTGCTCGTCTGGATCAACGGCGACAAGGGCTACAACGGGCTGCAGAAGGTGGGCGACGCCTTCGAGAAGGTCTCGGGCGTCAAGGTGGTGGTGCAGCATCCCGAGGGCGCGCCCGACAAGTTCCAGGCGGCCGCCGGCGCCGGCAAGGGCCCGGACATCTTCTGCTGGCCGCATGACCGCGTGGGCGAGTGGGCCAAGTCCGGCCTCATCGTGCCCGTGCAGCCCCCGCGCCGCATCCGCGACGAGATCGAGACCTCGGCCTGGCAGGCCTTCACCTGGCGCGGCAAGGTGTGGGGCTACCCGCTGGCCATCGAGGCCATCGGCCTGATCTACAACAAGGCCCTGGTCAAAGCGCCGCCAGCCACCTGGGACGAGGTCTTCGCGCTGGACAAGGCGCTGGCACCGCAAGGGGCCAAGGCCATCCTGTGGCCCTACGCCATGTCGTTCTTCTCCTGGCCGGTGCTGGCGGGCCCCGGGGGCTTCGTGTTCGGGCGCAACGCCCAGGGCGAGTACGACCCCGCCGTGGTGGGCGTCAACAACGAGGGCGCGCTGGCGGGCGCGCAGTTGTTGGACCGCCTGGTGCGCGAAGGCCTGATGCCGCGTGGTGCGCGCTACTCCGACATGGAGGCGCAGTTTGCCGCGGGCAAGGTGGCGATGATGATCTCCGGCCCCTGGGCCTGGGACAACGTGAAGAAGAAGCGCATCGACTTCGGCGTGGCCGCGGTGCCCGCCCTGAACGGCAAGCCGGCCAAGCCCTTTGTGGGCGTCCTGGGCTGCATGATCACGGCGCCCAGCAAGGTCAAGGACATCGCGCGCGAGTTCTTGGAGAACCATCTGCTGCGCATCGAGGGCTTGAAGACAGTCTCGGCCGATGTGCCCCTGGGCACGCCCGCCAACAAGGCCTACTACGCCGAGATGGCGGGGGACGCGAACATCCGCGCCACGATGGACAACGCGCGGGCCGGTGAGCCCATCCCCAACATCCCCGAGACCGGCCGCTTCTTCCCCGCGATGGACGCGGCGCTGGAGGCCCTCTCCCAAGGCCGGCAGTCGCCCAAGGAAGCGTTGGACGGGGCGGCCGCGCGGATGAAGGTCAAGTGATGATGCTCGCCGTGTTGCGATGGGCTCTGACCGGCGCGGCCACGCTGGGCCTGCTGTGGATGGTCTTCGGCCTGTATGCCGGCGGCCGCGCCGCCTGGGCGGCGGGCTTGCTGGCTTTCGGGTCGCTGGCGATCTGGATCTACGCCTCGTCGCGCACGCTGGCAGCGAAGTACCTGTTCCCGGGTGTGGCAGGCATGCTCGTCTTCATCGCGCTGCCGCTGGTCTACACGGTGCAGATCGGCTTCACCAACTACTCCTCCGCGCACCTGCTCGAAGAGGACCGTGCGCGTGCTTACCTGCTGGCGCAGACCGAGGTGGAGGAGACGGGGTTGCGGCCCTACACCCTGCATCGACAGGGGCCTGGTGTGGTGCTGGCGCTGCAGCCGCCTGAAGGTGCTGGTCCCGATGCGGGCAGCCTGGTCTCGCCGCCGCTGAGCCTGTCTGGGGCCACGCCGCCTTCCAACCCCGTGGTCATGCAGGCTGGCGCGGCGCCCGGCGGTGAACCGTTGTCGCTGCGCGAGGTGATTGCCCTGCGCCCAGCTTTGCAGGCTTTGCAGGTCCAACTGCCTGCCGCCCAAGGCGGTGCGGTGCTGTCCTACGCCGGCTTGCGCGAGTTCGGCCCCGTCAAGCCGCTGTGGCAGGCGCAGGCTGATGGCGCGCTGAAGCAGCTTGCCACTGGCGCCGTGTTCAAGCCGAACCGAGAGACAGGCTACTTCGAGACGGCACAAGGCGAGCGCATGCTGCCCGGCTTCAAGGCGGGCATCGGTCTGGGCAACTACACCCGCATGCTGGGCGACCCCGACATCCGCGGGCCGTTTGTCTCGATCTTCATCTGGACGGTGCTGTTCGCCGGGCTGACGGTCCTTTTTGCCACGGCACTGGGCCTGTCGCTGGCTGTGTTGCTCAACTGGGAGGCTCTGAAGTACCGCACGCTGTACCGCACGCTGCTGTTCCTGCCGTACGCCGTGCCGGGCTTCATCTCCATCCTGGTGTTCAAGGGGCTGTTCAACCAGAACTTCGGTGAGATCAACGCCATCCTGGATGCGCTCTTCGGCGTGCGGCCGGCCTGGTTTGCCGACCCGTTGCTGGCCAAGGTGATGATCCTGATCGTCAACACCTGGCTGGGCTACCCCTACATCATGGTGCTGTGCACGGGCCTCATCAAGGCCATCCCGGCCGACCTGTACGAGGCCTCAGCCCTCGCCGGCGCCACGCCGTGGCAGAACTTCCGCCGCATCACGGCGCCGCTGATCCTCAAGCCCCTGACGCCGCTGCTGATCTCGGCCTTCGCCTTCAACTTCAACAACTTCGTGCTGATCTCGCTGCTCACCGATGGGCGGCCCGATTTCCTGAACACCAAACTGCCGGCGGGCACGACGGACATTCTGGTGTCCTACACCTACCGCATCGCCTTCACCGACTCGGGCCAGAACTTCGGCTTGGCCGCGGCGATCTCCACGCTGATCTTCGCGATGGTGGCTTTGATGTCGCTGGCGCAGTTGAGGGTGATGGGGCGGGGAGAGGAGAAGCGGTGATGTTTTGTCGGCTCTTCTTTGTTGGCTGTCGTGCCCGTGTTGTTGGGCCTGGCCTGCACCTCGCGCGGCAGGCTTGGCGCGCAGGGGCGGGCTGCGGCGCTTGGGCGGGGCGGCCGGGCCGCTGTTCACGCTCGAGATCCGGGACGGTCTCATGCTGCGCAGCACGCAG
>CAYSOD010000351.1:0-4627 GCA_964432385.1 uncultured Rubrivivax sp. | reverse complement strand
AGCGTCTCGGCGCTGATCGAGGTGGGCTTCACGCCACGGACTTCAAGGGCTGCCAGTCGGCGATGAGCCGGTGCAGCATGTCGGCTTGCGCCTGGGTCTTGAGGTTCTCGCGCAGGGTACGGTCGGACAGCATCTCGGCGATCTCTGACAGGATCTCCAGATGCCGCTGCGTGGCCGCCTCAGGCACCAGCAGGAAGATCAGCAGTGACACCGGTTCATCGTCCGGGGCATCGAAGGCGATGGGCTGCTGCAATCGCACCACGGCGGCCAGGGGGCTTTTCAGGCCCTTGATGCGCCCATGTGGAATGGCCACCCCGTGCCCCAGTCCCGTGGAGCCCAACCGCTCGCGCGCGAACAGGTTGTCGGTGACGGTGCTGCGCGCGATGGCGTGCTGGTTTTCGAACAGCAGGCCGGCCTGCTCGAAAACACGCTTCTTGCTGGAAGCGTCCACATTCACCAGCACGTTGCTGGCAGGCAGGATGGCGGCGAGACGGTTCATGGGTTCGACCGCGCCCGGGTAGCCGAGATGTTCGAGCTCACCGGGGGAACGGAGAACGATCAGGGGACGCAGATTATGGAGTCATCTGGGCGGGCCTGCGGTCGGCCCGCGTCGGCGCCCCTGATCGGGTGGTGTGTGGCCCTCAGCGGGGGTCAACATGCGCACGGCCGGCGCTGTCAGGGCTGTGGCACCCAGGTCAGGCACGCTCAGGCCGCGTTGACGTCCATGCGCTTGGCGGACTCGTGGTGGTGGTTCTGCACCTTGTCCTTGTGCCGTACGACCTGCCGGTCCAGCTTGTCCATCAACTGGTCGATGGCGGCGTAGAGGTCTTCATGAGACTGCTCCACGAAGATGTCGCGGCCCTTGACGTGGAGCGTGACCTCGGCCTTCTGCCGTCGCTCCTTTTCCTTCATCTTCTCTACGGTCAGCAGCACGCTGACGTCCACCACTTGGTCGAAGTGACGGGTGACCCGGTCCAGCTTTGTGAGTACATACTCTCTCAGGGACGGCGTGATTTCAAGATGATGGCCGCTGATCGTGAGATTCATCCATACCTCCTGGGGTCTAGGGAAGTGGCAACACTGTCCCCCGGCGGCCAAGACGAACCCGGCGACCGGGTCAACCCAGTGTGCGCCTGTTCTGCGGCCATGGCAAGACGGTCCCGCCGGCAGTAGGCCCATGTGATACTCATCCAGGACATGAAGCAGCTTCTACCCTTTGTCTTGTCGTCGTTCGGGGCCTTCACGCGGCGCGCTGGCTTGGCTCTGTTGGCCCTGGGGGTGGCAGCAACTGCGTTGCTGGCGCACGCCGGCCCGGTGATGGACCGGGTCAAGGCCGCCGGCAAGGTGCGCGTGTGCATCTGGCCCGACTACTACGGGATCACCTGGCGCAACCCGCGCAACCAGCAGCTTGCGGGCATCGACATCGACCTGTCCCAGGATTTCGCCAAGGACCTGAAGTTGTCGGTCCAGCATGTGGATAGCTCGTTTGCCACCCTGATCGACGACCTCAAGGGCGACCGCTGCGATGTGGCGATGTTTGCGGTGGGCATGCTGCCGCAGCGCATGGAGCAGCTGCGCTTCTCGCGCCCCTACCTGCAAAGCGACATCTACGCCATCACCACCAAGGGCAACCGCGTGGTCACCCGCTGGGAGGACATCGACAAGCCCGGCGTGGCCGTGGCGGTGCAGGCGGGCACTTTCATGGAGCCGGTGATGGCTGCGCGCCTGAAACAGGCGCGCCTGGTCAGCGTGAAGCCGCCCACCACCCGCGAGCGCGAGCTCGAGGCCGGACGCGTCGATGTGTTCATGACCGACTACCCCTACAGCCGGCGCCTGCTGGACAACGCCGACTGGGCCACGCTGATCTCGCCGCCCGCGCCTTTTCATGTGCTGCCCTATGCCTACGCCGTCAAACAAGGCGACGACGCGTGGTGGCAGGCGGTGGACGAGTTCGTGGCGCGTATTCAGCGTGACGGCCGCCTGGAGGCGGCTGCCCGCCGCCACGGCCTGAGCCCCATCGTGCGGCTGCAATGAGGTGAGCTCCGCTGCGGCGGCCCGACGGCCACGCCACGCCGCCAGCCGCTGGGTGCTGGCAGCGGGCCTGACCTTGGCGTTGCTGGTGATCGCGGCCCTGGCCGGGCTGGCTGCCAGAGACCGCAGTGATCTCGTGCGTGCCCAGCAAAGCCGCCTGGAGTTGCTGACGAGGGTGTTGGAAGACCAGGCCACACGAAGTGTGGAGGCCGCTTCCCGGGCCACACGCACCTTGGCCGAGCTGGCGCAGCGTGGTGCAGCCGCCAACAGCCCGGCCATGACCGCTGCTCTGCAGCAGACCCTGGCGAGTCTGCCCCACCTGAGAGGCGTGGCCTTGCTGGATGGTGCCGGCACAGTGCTGGCCAGCGCTGACCCGGCCGATCTGGGTTTGCAGGTGCCGCTGGCCTTGCTCGGGCCTCTGCCGCCCGCCGGCAGTGACGCCTTAGGCCCCCTTGTGGCGGGTCAGCGCCTGCAGGACATCGCGCTGAGCGCTTCTGTCCAGCCTGCGGCCGCTGGTGCGGGCTTCCTGCCCATGACGCGCACCGTGGCACAGCCCGCAGGGGGCGCGCTTGTTGTGCTGGCCCTGCTGAACCCTCAAGCTTTCGCGGATCTTCAGGATCTTGCCCTCAACGACCTGGCTGCTGCTGCGGCCCTCACCACTTCGAACGGCACCGTGTTGGCTGGCACGGCCTCATCGGGACTGTCACCCGGGCAGGACATTTCTCGGCTCCCGTTGTTTGCCGAGGCCCTGCCAAGCGGCCAACACCGCAGTTGGGTGGGCCCCGGCCTGCGCCCGGGCACGCAGGTCGGCACCCTGCGCGTGCTGCGCTCCCAGCCCTTGATGGCCGTGGCCGAGCTTGAACAGGCCAGTGTGCTGCAGATCTGGTGGCAGCAGTTCGCGGGTTTGCTGTTGGCTGGCGGCCTGAGCGCCTTGTTCATCATCGGCAGCACCGTGCTGGCTGCGCGCAGCTTGGGTCGAGAGGAGCAAGCCCGCGCGCAGCGCGATGAGGCGCAGGCAGCGGTGGCGCGCCGGGAGGAGGACCTCAGCGTCATCTTCCGCAGCGTGCAGGAGTTGCTCTTTCGCACAGATGCGCAAGGCCGGCTGAGCTTTGTCAACCTGCGCCGTGATGCCCAGACCAACCGTTCGACGCAGGAGCTCATCGGGCAGCCTCTGGAAGGCTTGGTGTCGGCCGACACTCGCAGCGCTGCGCAGGCCTTGTTCGCGCCCAGCGTGCAGGTGGGCGTCAGGCGCGCTCAGGTTCACCTCGAAGACGCTGTCGGCCCGGGAAGGTGGCTCGATCTGGCTGTGGTGCCCGTCATCGAGGAGGGCCGCATTGCCGGCTTTGCCGGCAGCGCCGTCGACATCACGGAGGTGCGCGCCGCGCAGGCCGAGTTGCAGTCTCAACTGGCGTTCACCGAGTCCCTCGTCGAGGGCAACCCCTTGCCCATTTCGGTACTGGACGTGCAGGGCCGCTACCTGCGTGTCAACCGGGCCTGGGAGGTCTTCAGTGGCCGATCGCGCAACGAGGTCATGGGCACGCTGGCTGCAGCCACGTTGCCGGCGCAGGAGGCCGCCCTCCACGACGCACGCGACCGTGAGCTGATTGCCTCTGGCACCGAGGTGCGGTACGAGGTGCAGCATCGCATGGGTGATGGATCCGCCCGCGATCTGCTGGTGAGCAAGTCCCTGGTGCGCGATGGCCAGGGCCGTCCGGCCGGCATCGTGGTGGCTCTGATGGACATCAGCGACATGCGTGAGGCCGAGCGCGCCACTCGGGACGCCCGTGATGTCGCCTTGCAGGCCTCGTTGGCCAAGTCGGAATTCCTCGCCAACGTCAGCCACGAGCTGCGAACCCCCTTGCAGTCCATCCTGGGCTTTTCCGAGCTCGGGCGGCGCCGAACCAAGGGTCAAGAGGCGCTGGCGGGCATGTTCGATGACATCCACCGCGCCGGCAAGCGCATGCTGGTCCTGGTGAACGATCTGCTCGACCTCGCCCGCGCCGAGAGCCGCGAGTTATCCATGTCGTTCGAGTTTCTCGACATCAGGGGCCTGGTCCGGGAAGTCTGCCGCGAGTTACGCCCTCTGGTGGACGAGAGAACGCTCACCCTGACCTTGGACATGCCGCGCGAGCCGCTGGTGGCCAGTGCGGATGCGCTGAGGTTCCAGCAGGTGGTGCGCAACGTACTCGCCAACGCGATACGGCTGTCTCCGGTGAGCGAGCAGATTGATGTGGTGCTGGTGCAAGATCAGGTCGGGGGCGTGCTGCTGACAGTGGCCGACCGGGGACCCGGGGTTCCGGAAGATGAGCTCGAGAGCATCTTCGGCGCCTTCTTGCAATCCAGCCGCACCAAGGATGGCTCGGGCGGTACTGGCCTGGGCCTGGCCATCAGCCGGCGCATCATGCAGGCCCATGGTGGTGTCATCACCGCCACCTTGCGCGACGGTGGTGGCAGCGTGTTCAGGGTCTGGCTTCCCGGGCGCGACACCGCCCCGCCCGTGTTTTTCGAGTGACAAGGCGCCCGGTATCATCAACCCACCAGCACTGAAGGGGCTTGTAGTGAAGCGCGTCTTGATGGTCGAGGACCAGCCCGACAT
>CAYSOD010000350.1:0-4630 GCA_964432385.1 uncultured Rubrivivax sp. | reverse complement strand
GGACTCGCTGGCGCAGGGGCAGCAGCCCCACCCCGCCGGCCAGGGCCTGGACACCGCGCTGCAGGACACGCCCCCGGACGCATTCGCCACCGAGGAGGCCGGTGTGTCGCGCGCCCAGGGCGGCGCCAGCCGCGCCGATGCCCTGCACGATCGCAGCCTGTCGCAATGGCTGCCGCAGGACCTGGCTCAGCTCCACCAGCTGGCCGAGCGCATCGCCCAACGCTTGCGTGAGCGCCTCACGCGGCGCTGGCGCGACCACCCGCGAGGCCGGCGCTTGGACCTGCGCCGCACCCTGCGCGGCAGCCTGCGCACCGGCGGCGTGCCCTTCAAGCCCGCCTGGCGCCAGCCCCGCCGCGAGCAGCCGCGTCTGTTCATCCTGGTGGATGTGAGCCGCTCCATGGAGACGCACGCGCAGTTGTTCCTGCGCATCGCGCGCGCTTTTGTGGGCGTGGCACAGGCTCGCGTCTTCGTCTTCCATACGCGGCTGGCCGAGATCACGGCGCTGCTGCAGCGCGACTCGGCTGCGGTGCAGGAGAAGGTCAACGCCGTGACCGCCGGCTTTGGCGGCGGCACCCGGATTGCCACCAGCGTCGCCGACTTCCACCGCGTGCACGCCAGGGCACAGTTGCAGCGCTCGGCACGGGTGTGGGTGCTGTCCGACGGTTTTGATGCCGACCCCGCGACCGCCCTGGCTGACGAGTTGCGCGCGGTGCGCCGCTACGGTGCGCGCATCACCTGGTTCCACCCCTCAGCGCAGCCGCCTGCGTCCGAGGCGCTGCGTGAGGCCAGAACTCTGATCGACCGCTTTGTACGCCTGAACAGCCTGCGCGATCTGGCGCAAGCCGCCGAAATCCTGTACTGAACCCCTCCCTGCCCACCCCACCGCGCTGGAGCGCCATCATGAGCACTGCATCCATCGACTTTCTTCATGCGGCGCTGCGCCTGCAACAGCAGGACCGCCCTCACGCCATCGTCACCGTGCTGCGCGTGCAGCCGCCGGCCTCGGCCCGGCCCGGCGACAAGGCCCTGGTTACCACCGAAGGCATCGAGCTGGGCTGGATAGGCGGCGGCTGTTCGCAGCCCGCCGTGCTGAAGACGGTGCGGCTGGCGCTGGCCGACGGCCGCGCCCGCGTGGTGCGGATCGCGCCCTCCCTGGAGGGTGAGGTGCGGGAACTTGACGATGTCCTCGAGTTCGGCATGTCCTGCCACTCCGGTGGCACGATCGAGCTCTTCGTGGACCCGATGCTGGCCCGAGCCCGGCTGACCGTGGTGGGTGATTCGCCGCTGGCGGTGGCCTTGTCCGCCCTGGGACCGCGGGTCGGTCTGCCGGTGACCGTCGTTGCCCATGGCACCGATGCAGCCCGTTTCCCCGACGCTGAGCGGGTGTTGGACACCGACGACGCAGCGGCTGTCGCCGAGGCCCTCGCACCGGGTAGTTTTGTGGTCGTGGCCACGCAGGGCCGCCGAGACGTGCAAGGCTTGCGTGCTGCGCTGGCGCTGCAGGCCCGGCAGGTCTTCTTCGTGGCCAGTCACCGCAAGGCGCAGGTGCTGAAGGCGGCGCTGGTCGAGGCGGGTTCGGACGCCGCAGCTGTCGCGGCCATCGTGGCACCAGCGGGCCAGCCCATTGGCGCCCAGACGCCTGAGGAGATCGCGCTGTCGGTGCTTGCCGCGGTGGTGGCGGCGCGGCGTGGGCAGCCGAGCGCGGCGCATGAAGCGGCCGCGATGGTTGAGACGGAGTCCGTCACCGGGATGTCCTCCCCGCAGGCGGGGCAGCCCGCGGCTTGCATGCCGCAACCGGCCGATCGCGCGGCCACTTCATTGCGTGGAGACACACCGGTTCGCCCTCGGGCGGTGGGCGTTTCGGAAGCCTCGAGCGGCCCGAACGAGGTGGAGCCGGTGCGGGAGTTCGTGGTCCGCGGCGGCCCCGCGTCCTGCTGCGGCATGTGACCCTCAGGCAGGACAAGGAGACACACCATGGGATGCATCCTCAAGGGCGGCGGCGGTCTCTACAGCCGGGTGGTGGTGGGGGCCGTGCTGCTGGCCGCTGGCAGCGGCTCGCGCATCGGGCACCGGCCCAAGAGCCTGCTGGAACTGGGGGGCGTGCCGCTGATCCGGCGTCAGCTCATCGCCCTGTCCGGCGCCGGGGTGGACGAGGTGGTGGTGGTGTTGGGTCACCACGCCGACCTGATCGAGCCGGTGGTGCAGGCTTTCCCGGTCACGGTGGTGCGCAACCCGAACCCCGACGACGGACAGGTCTCTTCCCAGCGCATCGGCCTGGCGGCGCTGGCGGGCAAGCTCGATGCCGTGATCGTGGCCCTGGCCGACCAGCCGCTCATACAGGCCCAAGACATCAGCGACCTGATCGGCGCCTTCAAGAAGCGGCCTGCAGGCACCTCCGTCGTGTTCCCGCAGGTACGCGGCGAGCCTGGCAATCCGGTGATCTTCAGCGCCGAGGTGCGCGAGCAGATCCTGGCCGGGGATGCGAACGTGGGCTGTCGCCAGTGGCGAGGGGCTCACCCTGAGGCCGCCGCGCCCTTCGCCACCGACAACCGCCGCTACCGCCTGGACATCGACACCGAGGACGACCTGGCGGCCTTTCAGCGCGACACCGGACACCGCCTGAGCTGGCCGGTCAGCGTGACTGCGCCTGCGTGAACGCCTCCTCTGAGAGCCCCGGCTTTCACAGCCTGTGGCCCACGCCGCTGGGCGTGCACCGCTACGCGGATGCTGCGGAAGTCAACCCACTGCTGGTGCGCGTGTTCAGCGCCCTGCGCATCGGCCAGACCCAGGCGCGGGTGCAGGGCGGTGACCCGGCGCCTTCGGCAGCGTTCTTTGCGAGTGACGACGATCTGGTCGACCGCATCCGGCTGCCCGAGTGGCAAGGGTTTCTGCGCTTTGTGGTGGCGTCCCTGCGAGACACCGTCAAGGCCGCGAACGCGGGGGTCTGGCCTGCGCAGGGGTTGGATCTGCACATCAGCCTGGAGGGCATGTGGTTCCAGGTGTCCAACGGCGGCGCCTTTCACGATGTGCACAGCCACGGCAACTGCTCTTGGTCCGGGGTGTACTGCGTTCAGGTGGATCCGCAAGAGCGCCGCATCCGCCACGCCACCTACGGCGCGGCCAACGGCGTGACCCGCTTCTTCGGGCCGCGCTTCGAGCGGCTGGGCGGCGCCCGTATGGACATGGGCAACGCCTACCTGCAGGACGCCCACCTGGACTTTGACCCTGTGCCGGGTCAGTTGCTGATCTTTCCCTCGTGGCTTGCGCACCAGGCACTTCCCTACGTTGGTGAACAGGACCGGGTGATCGTCTCCTTCAACGCCAGCGTGCACGCCGCCCAGGGCACCAACCAGCTGTACCACTACGCGGCCACCTGAGCCTGGTCCATGAGGCCGCGCCACAAGGGTGCGACTTGAGGGGCCGCTCGGGCGGGATGCCTGGAGTGCCAGGATCAGGCCACGTACGGCCGGTCCGGCAACTCGTTCGGGTTGGCAGCACCCTCCACCTGTGGGAAGTGCTGCAGCATCAGCGCCTCCACCGCCTCGACGGCCTGCATCAGGCCGGCCTCGAAGCGGCCGGCGCGGAACTCCTGCCGCATGCCGTGCACGATGGACTCCCAGTGGCCGGGCGGCACGTGGCGGGTGATGCCGCGGTCGGCCACGATCTCGATCTGGTGCTCGGCCAGCAGCAAGTAGATCAGCACGCCGTTGTTGGCCTCGGTGTCCCACACGCGCAGCTTGCCGAACATGGCGATGGCCCGCTCGCGCGCGCGAGCGCCCCGCCAGAGGTAGCTCAGCGGCAGGCCGGCCTCCACGCACACGCGGATCTCGCCCGAGTGCCGCTTCTCGCTTTGTGCGATGCGTTCCTCGATGCGCGCCAGCGCTTGCGGGCCCAGGGCGCGCCGCGTGTCGGTCTCGTCGAACCAGCGGTGACGCAGCAGGCGTGACAGACGTTTCAGACCCTGGACCATCACCAACTTCCTCCTGCGCCGCCACCGCCAAAGTCGCCCCCACCACCGGAGGAGAAGCCTCCAAAGCCTCCGCCACCGCCTCCACCGCTGCCCGACCAACCGCCACCGCGAGACCAGCCGCCATCGCCGAACACGACCGAACCTCCCCGGCCGCGGCGCCCGCTCAGCCCGCGCAAGGCAGAGCCCAGCCCCAGCACGCCCACGACGAACAAGGCGACGAGGCCCGCGCCCAGCCCCAGCAGCAGGCTGTGGGTCACCCACCAGACCACGCCGCCTGCTGCGCCGCCCGTCAGCACCGAGCCGAGCTTGCGGCCGACCAGCGCGCTGAGCAGTCCGCCGGCCACCGGTACGGCCACAAAGAGGAAGGCCAGCAGATCCTCGGCCTGCAAGCCTTCTTCGGCCGTTCCGCCCGTGCTGCGCCGCGTGGGCTCGGGCAAGCCCTCGCCCCGAATGCGCGCCATGAGTGCGTCCACGCCCTTGTCCAAACCGCCGGCGTGGTCCCCGGCCTTGAAGGCGGGCGTGATGATGTCGCGCGCGATCTGCCGTGCCGCCAGGTCCGGCACAGCACCTTCCAGTGCCTTGGCCGGGGCGATCCACAAGCGCCTATCGTTCTTGGCCACCACGACCAGCAGCCCGTCGCCCACGGCGCGTCGGCCGATC
>CAYSOD010000349.1:0-4635 GCA_964432385.1 uncultured Rubrivivax sp. | reverse complement strand
GCGCCGGCAACTCGACCGGAAAGCCGCCCGCCTGCAGCACGCCGCGCTTGACGTCCTCTACCCGCTGCTTGAAGTGCGCGTGGCACTGGTTGGCGTCGCTCCAGGTGTTGACGATGGCGATGACCGGCTTGCCCACCCAGTCGGCCGGGGCGTAGCCCATCTGCATGACGCGCGAGCGGTGGCCGAAGGAGCGGAAGTCGTCAGGCGCAAACCAGCGCGCGCTGCGCAATTCGGCTGCGGCCTTGCGCGGTGATGAAGGGTTGGCCATGCTGTTCACGCGCTGCTCACTCGGCCTTGATACCGGCCGTCTTGATCACGCGGGTCCACAGGTCGATCTCGCTCTTGACGAACTTGCTGTAGTGCTCGCCACCCTGGGGCGGGATGACGAAGCCCACGCCCTCCAGGCGCTGGCGGATCTCGGCCGAGGCCATCACCTTCTTCATGGCGGCCTCGAGCTTGTCCACGATGGGCTTGGGGGTGCCCTTGGCCACGGACAGGCCGCTCCACGACAAGGCTTCGTAGCCTTTCACGCCTGTCTCTGCGATGGTGGGAACGTCAGGGAAAAGCGGGTTGCGTGCCTGGCTGGTGACGGCCAGCGGTCTGAGCTTGCCGGCGCGCACGTGCGGCAGGGCTGCGTCCTGATTGATGAACATCATCGGGATCTGGCCCCCCAGAATGTCCTGCATCATGGGGCCGCCTCCGCGGTAGGGGATGCCCACAATGAACAGCGGCTGCCCCTTTTCGCCGCCCACCTGTTTGAGCAGTTCCATGGCCATGTGACCGCTGGCGGCGTGGGTATAGCCGTAGTTCATCTTGCCGGGGTTCTTGCGGATGTAGGCGATGAGCTCCTGGAAGGTCTTGAAGGGTTGGTCGGGGTGGACCACCAGCACGTTCGGCCCCGTATGCACCTGCGAGATGTGGATGAAGTCCCTCATGGAGTCATAGGAGAGCTTCGGGTCCAGACCGTGGGCCACCGCGCTCTGGCCCACACCCGTCTGAATCAGCGTGTAGCCGTCCGCGGGCGCCTGCAAGGCCTTGGCAATGCCAATGGTCCCGCCCGCACCGCCAATGTTCTCCACCACCACCTGCTGGCCCAGCTCCCGCGTCAGGGCGCCGGCCACCACGCGGGCCAGCACGTCGCTGGTGCCCCCGGGCGGGAAAGGGCTGATCAGCTTGACGGGCTTGCTGGGCCAGGCGTCCTGGGCGTGGGCACCCAAGGTCAACAGGCCGGTGGCCAAGGTCACGGCGGCGCACAAGGCGATGCGGCGGGCCCTGGAAGACGGTCTGGGGTTCATCGTGTTCATGAGGTCTCCTTTCGTGCTTTCGTGAATGGTCGGTGACTGACTCTTTCCGGCCTGCCCTCAGGGCCGCTGACCGAACTGCGCGGTGTCTTTCGTCCAGCGTAGGGCCTGCTCGCTGAGCGAGAAGCCCAGTCCAGGACGGTCAGACAAATGCATGCGTCCGTCCTTGAGCAGCATCTGCTCGTTGAACAGCGGGCCCAGCCACTCGAAGTGCTCCAGCCAAGGTTCGATGGGGTAGGCCGCTGCCAGGTGCAGGTGGATTTCCATGGCGAAGTGTGGCGCGAGCTTGAGATGTTTGAACTCGGCCAGGGCCATGATCTTGAGGAAGGGCGTGATGCCCCCCACCCGCGGCGCGTCTGGCTGGATGAAATCGGGGCCGACCTGAATCAGCTGTGCGTGCTCGTCAAAGCAGGTCAGCATCTCGCCGGTGGCGATCGCGGTGTCAAAGCGGTCTGCCAACAGGCCGTGGCCTTCGAAGTCGTGCGCGTCCAGGGGTTCTTCGATCCAAGTCAGGTCGAAAGGTTCAAGCAGGCGGCAGGCACGGGTGGCCTTCTGGCGGTCCCACTGCTGGTTGGCGTCCACCATCAGCGGGAAGTCCTCGCCCAGCAGCTTGCGCACGGCGCCGACGCGTTCGATGTCGGCCTTCAGATCGGGCTGCCCCACCTTGAGCTTGATGCCGCCGATGCCGCCCTCACGGGATATCTCCACGTTCCTCAGCACCTGGTCCAGAGGCGTGTGCAGGAAGCCACCCGAGGTGTTGTAGCACTGCACCGAGTCGCGCTGGGCCCCCAGCAGTTTGGCCAGAGGCAGGCCCGCGCGCCGGGCCTTCATGTCCCACAGCGCGATGTCGAAGGGGGCGATGGCCTGCGTGGCCATCCCCGCACGGCCCATGCTGGCGCCGGCCCACTGCAGCTGGGTGAACAGGCGGGCTATGTCGTTGGGATCTTCACCCAGCAGGTGGGGTGCAAGCTCCTTGGCGTGGGCAAACAACCCGGGCCCGCCGGCGCGCTTGGAGTACCCAAAACCGATGCCTTCGTGGCCGTCGCGGCTGCAGATCCGCGCGAAGACGAAGGCGATCTCGGTCATGGGCTTCTGCCGGCCCGTCAGCACCTTGGCGTCGCTCACGGGCGTGGCCAGGGGCAGGGTGGTCAGCGACAACTGGATCCACGCGATGCGGTCTCCGGTCTGCCCCGCGGTGCGGGCGGTGTTGTCCGTCTTCGCGTAGGTGACGATGTTGGATTCAACGGCGTTCATGGGGCGGTGACCGGTTCGTGGAACACGAGCGCCATCTGGCCCAGGGCCTGCATCTCACAGGCCCAGTTGTGTGGCCTGCCGCGCCAGCGGCTCCAGGCGGCGGACTTGCTCAGCCAACTCGGCGGCAAAACCCTCTGGCGAGGTGGTGCGGGGCACCATGCCGATGGCCAGCAGCGGCCGACGGATGTCCGCCTGGCGAAGGGCGGCTTCAACCTCGGCATGCAAGGAGCGCAGTGCAGCCCTCGGCAGCCCGGCTGGGGCGAACAGGGCATAGACGTTCACGGCCTCCAGGTCCCCAAAGCCGGCCTCGGCCACGGTGGGCACTTGGGGCAGTTGCGTCAGACGCTTGGCGCTGGCGGTGGCCAGGGGCACCAACTCACCGCTTTGCACCAGCGGCAGCACCGAGCCCACATCGGCCGACATGACCGCCACCTCGCCCGAGCGCACCGCCAGTGCGGCCGGTGCACCGCCGCGGTAGGGCACTTCCACGAGGCGGACACCCGCTGCACGCTGCAGGGCCACCGCGGCCAGGTGCGTGAGTGCGCCGGGCGACGGGATGGCGATGGTCACGCCCTGCGGGTCCTGGCGAGCCCGTTGCACCAGGTCACCCAGCGATGCAATGCCGCTGGCGGGATGGGCCACGAACAGCTGGGGCACGTCGGCCAAGGGCGTGACGGGCAGCAGGTCACGCGCCGGGTCGTAGGGCAGTCGGGTCTGGAAGGGCAGGACGGTGCGACCGCTGGTGCTGGCAATCAGCAAGGTGCAGCCGTCAGGGGGGGCCTTGGCCACCGCATCCCAGGCCGGGATGGTCATGCCGCCCGAGCGGTTCTCCACCACATGCACCAGGCCGCGCGTGGAGGTCAGGCGCTGGGCCAGGGCGCGGGCCAGCTGGTCCATGGGCCCGCCGGCCGCCACCGGCACGATGATGCGCACCGCGGCGCCGGGGCAGGATTTGGTTGCTTCGGCCGCCGCGGGCAAGGTGTGAATGGTGAGCGCCAGCAGTCCCGTCAGCAGCCCAAGGCGCGATGCCACACGCCGCCTGCGGCCATGGGACTGTGCATCTTCGAAGAGCTTTTTCACGCAGAAGATCGTAAGGGACCTCCAGGCCTGGATCCGAGTCTTGAGGCCAGGGGCAATCCCCAGGTCCCGCCCGGCCGCCGGGCGTGGTAGAGCGAGTCAGCGAGCGCGCAAAGAGCACGCAAGCCACGGTCCGGGGTTTCCCCCGCGAAGAAGGCAATGCTGGACCTGCACAGCGACTTGCAGCGCGCCCGCGCAGTTGGTCAGCGGTGGGGCCTGGCCGTACCATCCCCCCGTTTGCAGCCCGCCGTCCTGGCGCCAAGATCCGCATGCCTTCACCCACTGATGCACCTGTGCCGGGCCCTGTCCAGCGCATGCAGCCCGTCCAGCCCGCCCTGACGACGGGCGAACCCGCCGCCTTCGAGTCGATCGGCCATCGGCTGCGGCGCATTGCACAGGCGCAGCCCAAGGCGCCCGCGCTGGGTGACGAGGACACCCTGCTGGACTACCAGGCCCTGGACCGTCTGGTGGACTGCGTGGCAGTGGCCCTGCAGCGCGACGGCGTGAGGCCGGGCCAGGCCGTGGCCACTTGCGCAGATGCAGGGGTTCGGCAGGCGGCGGTGTGCCTGGGCGCGTTGCGTGTGGGCGCGGTGCCGGCGCCCATTGCACCCTCGGTGACGCCGGCGCAGTTCGCCGCCATGGTCGCGGACTCCGGCTCGAGCCTGATGCTGGCCGATGCCAAGGCGGCCGACTTGCTGGCCTCACTGCCCGCGGGTGTGCGGGTGGTGGATTGCGCAGGCGCTGGGGCAGGGGTGCCCTTCGAAGCCTGGCTGGCCCCGGAAGGCGTCATGCCCGACGACGTGACCGTCACCCCTGCCGACCCCTTCAACATCATCTACTCCTCGGGCACCACGGGCACGCCCAAAGGCATCGTGCAGCCGCACAGCATGCGCTTTGCCCACATGCAACGCGCCCTGCGCTACGGCATGGACGCCTCTTCCGTGCTCCTGCTGGCCACGCCGCTGTACTCCAACACCACCCTGGTGGCCTTCTACCCCGCCCT
>CAYSOD010000348.1:0-4639 GCA_964432385.1 uncultured Rubrivivax sp. | reverse complement strand
CAGGTCGCGAGCGTCCAGCGCGTCGTTGTGCCGCATGTGCACCTGGCCTTCAACCACTCGGCACATGCAGGCGGCACACAGACCCGCCTGGCAGGAGTAGGGCGCCGGCAGCTTGTGACGCAAGGCCGCCTCCAGCAGGGTCTCCTCAACGCCGCAGGCGATGTGATGCACCTCGCCGTTGAGCTCGACCTCGACCTGGGCCTCGTCGATGGAGGCCGGCCAGGAGCCGGGGCAGAGACGGCCGGTGATGCGGCCGCCGCTGCAGCCTGGCCTGGTGCGTCACTCGGGACGGATACCGGTGCTGGCGGCGTAGGTACCGCACCCTCCAGCGGCAGCGAAACGAAGCGCTCCACATGCACCTGCTCGTCGGTCAGGCCGGCCAGAGCCGCAGCCTGCACCGTAGCGTCCATGAAGGGGCTGGGGCCGCAGACGAACAGCGAGGCCGCCGACCAGGGCCGTAACCATGCGCCGAGCTGGGGCACCGTGGGCACGCTCTGCACGCTGTCCAGCCAGTGCTGGACCTGCAGCCGCTCTGGGTGAGCTCGGGCCAGCTCGTTGAGCGTGTCGCGGAAGATGACAGAGCGCTCGTCGCGGTTGGCGTAGAACAGCGCCACGCGCCCCGCCCCACGTGCCAGCACCGAGCGCAGGATGGACAGCACGGGCGTGATGCCGCTGCCACCGGCCAGCAGCACGAAGTCACCCTCCAGCGAGCGCGGCGTGAACACGCCTGCAGGCGGCAGCACCTGCAACGTGTCGCCCTCGCGCACCTGGTCGCACAGCCAGTTGGAGCCGAGGCCACCAGCGACACGCTTGACCGTCACGCGCAAGCCTTCGTCCAGGCCAGGCGCACTGGACATGGAGTAGCTGCGGGGCAGGTGTGGCGCATCAGCCCCCTGCACGGGCAAACGCAGCGTGACGAACTGGCCAGCGCGGTAGGCAAAGGTCTGGGCCTGCTCGGGCGGGAGATCGAAGACGAAGGACTTGGCGTCGGCCGTCTCGTCCACCACCGCGCCTACGCGCAAGGGGACGTAACGAGGGTCGGGGGTGTTGGTCATGTGGTCAGGGCCCGCCATGGGTCACAGCCCCACGCCCAGAATGGCCCCGTCCGCCCGGATCTCCGCGCCGTTGATCGCGCTGGATTCGTCGCTGGCCAGGAACAGCAGCACGCTGGCAATCTGCTCGGGCAGACAGGCCCGGCCAGCCGGGTTCTTCACAGGGTCGAAGAGCATGAACTTGGCCGGCACACCCGGCGCCTGGGACTGCGTCATCGGCGTCCAGATGCCGTCCGGGTGCAGGGAGTTCACGCGGATGCGCAGCTTCTGCTTGCGGCAGTGCAACGCGGCGCTGCGCGTGATGGCGCCCACGGCGGCCTTGGACGCCCCGTAGGCCGCGTAGCCGTCAATGGGCATCCAGGACGAGACTGAGGCCATGTTGACGATGCTGCCGCCGCGCGCCTTCATGGCCTTGACGGCGGCCTGTGTACCCAGGAACACCGACTCGGCATTCACCTGCATGATGCGGCGGAAGTCCTCCACCGACCCGTTCTCGATGTCGCCGGCGATCAGGATGCCGGCGTTGTTGACGACGATGTCGAGCGCACCCCAGGTCTGCTCGATCTCGGTCATCACCCGCGTCCAGTCATCGGCGCTGGCCACATCCTGGCGGGCAAAACGCACCACCTGGGCACCCGCGTTCCCGTGTCCAAACTCGGCCGTCCACTCGGCTTGTAGGCGCTGACCATCGCCTTCGTTCACATCGGTGAACATCACCTTGGCGCCTTCGGCCAGCAGCAGCCGCACGGTGGCCTGCCCCACCCCGCCAGCCCCACCGGTCACCAGCGCCACTTTGTCCTGCACTCTGCCTGCCATGGCTGATCTTGTCCTGTCTTGTGTTGAAGCGCGCTGAATCGACCTTGGGTTGCAGCCGATCGATCAACCGCCACCCGCGGCAGCCCGGCCGGCCCGCCGGCCGGAGAACACGCAGTCCGCCAGCGACAAGCCGCTGACGTAGCGGCACGACGGAATGCCGATGGCCGTGCGCCCGGCCGCGAACAGCCCGGGGATGTCCGCCCCTTGAGCGTCCACCACGTGGCCATCGGCCTCGTTGACCTGCAAGCCGCCCAAGGTGAGCGTGGCCAGCGGCAGCCACTTGCTGCCGATCGAGATGTCAAAGGCGAAGTACGGCCCTCGCTCCATGGCGTGCCGCATGCCGGGCGACTTGCCGAAGGGGTCGTCACCCTCGCCGCGCGCGGCAGCGTTGGCAACGTCGGCCGTGCGCCGCAGCACGGCGGGGTCGGCGCCGATGGCAGCCGCCAAGGCCTCCACCGTGGCGCCTTTGCGCGCCACCATGAACATCAGCGCCAGCGCCGGCAGCCGCTGGAAGGCCCAGAGCCCGCCAAAGAGACATTGCCACAGCGCCTGACGCCGCAGCTTCGCATCGATCACCAGCCAGGCTCGGCCACCGGCGCGCGTCATCATGGCGTGGCCGAGTGTGGCGCCGTAGACCTCTTCGTTGCAAAAGCGCTCGCCCTGCGGGCTCACCACCCACCCACGCGGCCAGGCCGCCGGCGGGGTGATGAAGCGCCAGGCCGAGACGTTGTCCAGGCCGCTGGCCTGGGCGCCCACACTCTGCCCCAGGCGCAAGCCGCTGCCGTCGCAGCCCGCCCCACCGATGGGCCAGCCGCGGCGAAAGCCGGGCGCGTGCTGCTTCATCAGTTCCGGGTTGTAGATGTGCCCGCCGGTGGCCAGCACGACGCCGCGGTGGGCACGCAGCAGAAGTGGGCGGGCCTGAGCCTGCTCGATGCGGGCGGCCTCCTGCCGGCCTGCATCGGCGCGACGCGCCTGGAAGATGCGCCACTTGGCCACCAGCGCGTCCAGCGCGGCGTGGCGTGCTTTGCCCGGGGCAGCTTCGTCCAAAGTCCAGGCCTCCACGCCCAGGATGCGGCCGGTGCCCTGTTCGCGCACCAGGCGGCGCACGGCAGTCTGCGTGAGCGTTCGCGCCCCACTGGAACGGGTGGCCTGCTGCAAGGCGGCATACAGCGTGGCGCCCGACTGCCCACGCGCCACCGCCCGGTGGCCGCGCGGGGCCGGCTTGGCTTGGCCCACGGCATAGGCCGGCACCGCCTCGTTGCCCGAGTGGTAAAGGAACACGCCATCCGGCGGGT
Organism: uncultured Rubrivivax sp.; assembly: GCA_964432385.1. GTDB lineage: Bacteria > Pseudomonadota > Gammaproteobacteria > Burkholderiales > Burkholderiaceae_C > Rubrivivax. Next base: position 1,476 of record CAYSOD010000348.1, on the reverse strand, counting down.
ACGAGGTCTTGTGGTCGGGCATGGTGGCGGCAAAGCGCGCGCCATGTTTCTCCAACCAGGCCAGGTTGTCCACGCTCTCGCCGCAAAAGCGCCGCAGCGTCTCATCACTCACCACCCCTTGGGTCTCGTGCCGGAGGTACTCGAACATGGCCTCGGCCGAATCTTCGTAACCCGCCTGCTGCTGGTAGGGCGTGCCGCCGCCGGCGTACACCACCCCCCCGGACAACACCGAGGCGCCGCCGCCGCCAAAGCGGTCCAGCACCAGCACCGACGCGCCGGCCTCACGGGCTTGCAGCGCCGCGCAGGCGCCGGCAGCGCCCCAGCCCACCACCAGCACGTCGGCCTCGTCGTCCCAGGCCAGGTCCTGCGCGCTGGCCACTTCCAGCGGGGCCGCGATGGGGGTGACGGTGGACGTGCGGGGCTTGGCCTGTGGGCGAGTGCCGCCTGCGGACGGGCTCGCGTGGGAGGGCGCAGGCCCTGAGGGCACGCTGCTCACTGTGCGGGCGCGGCGGCCAGCAGGTCCGTCCGCTCCAGCGCCATGGGCTGCCCGCTCAGGTGGGCCACGGCGCGCAGGCCAAAGGTCATGGCCGGGCCGAGCGTGCTGCCCGCGCCCGGGTACGACGGACCCATGACCGCCGCCGAGTTGTTGCCGATGGCGTACAGGCCCTCGATGACAGAGCCGTCCGGGCGCAGCACCCGGGCGTCGCGGTCGGTCAGCAGACCACCCTTGGTGCCGATGTCCCCGGGCCACAGCTTCATGGCGTAGAACGGGCCCTTCTCGATCGGCCCCAGGTTGGGGTTGGGCTTGACGTTGACGTCGCCGTAGTAGCGGTCAAAGACATTGCCCCCACGGTCGAAGTCCAGGTCCTTGCCGGTGCGGGCGAACTCGCTCATGCGTGCCGCGCTCGCCTGCAGGCCCGCGGCATCCACGCCGATCTCGCGCGCCAGGTCGGCCAGGGTCTCGCCCTTCCACACCACCTGGCCCCACCAGCTGCGGCGCACCTTGGCGTCGGGGATGGCCGAGCCTGGCATGAGCGGGCCGATGGGGTAGCGGGCCCGGAAGGTGGCGTCAAAGACGATCCAGGCGGGAATGGCGCCACCCGTGGCCTGGTGCCGCGCGAACATGGCCTGCTGGAACTCCGGGTAAGGACCGGACTCGTTGAGAAAGCGTTCTCCCCGAGCGTCCACCACCATGCAGCCGGGCATGGAGCGCTCCACGAACATGGCGCGGAACTTTTCTTCCTTGGGCACGAAGAGCGTGGGCGCACCCCAGGTGTGGCCCATCAGATGCAGTGCAGCCCCGGCCTGCTCGCCCGCACGGTGCGCATCGCCGGTGTTGGCGCCAGGCGGCGTCGCTGTCCAGCCGGCATCGGTGGGCTGCGGCAAGTGCTGCTCACGCAAGCTTTGGTTGCGCTCGAAACCGCCCGCGGCCAGCACCACGCCCAGGCGAGCCGTCAGGCGCACGGGCGCACCGTC
>CAYSOD010000347.1:0-4654 GCA_964432385.1 uncultured Rubrivivax sp. | reverse complement strand
CGCTGGCCGTCGGTCTCCCAACGCTCGGTCTTCGACGTATTGAAGTTGACGTGCGCCGTGCTTCCGGTGGGGTTGTATGGGTCCAGCACTGCCTTGATCGGGTTGCTACCTACCAGCGAACGAGTGATGCCAGCCGTGATCTTTTCGCAGGCCATGTCGGCCAGGGTCTTGTAGACCAGCTGTGCCGGGTAGGTGCCGCCCTTACAGACCAGATAGGTGTCGATCCACTGACGCGCAATGCGCTTCAGCTGACCGAACAGGTGCAACTGCGGATCGCCATTGCCGTCCCGCCACTTGGTGTTGACCAGATGGGAGGTGAGCTCGTAGACCACCTGCGACGGACGGACGTCCTCAGTGTGCTTGAGCGTAAGGTTCACGCCCGCTCCGATGATGCCGGCATTGTTCGTAATCGTCGCCCCGACAAGTTCGGGGGTGAGCTCCATGTAGGAGTCGTCGCCGAACTCGGCAGTCAGCCGCTCTTCTGGGAGTTCGGCCCGGTATCCGAGCACGCGAGGGAATCGGATCTCCAGTGCATCCCGGTCGGGCCGCACGGCCTTGACCTGGATGGTTTCGCGCGGCGGCTGGGGCGGCGCGACGACGGGCTTCGATGCAAAGTCGAACGGGATGCCGAGTACATCGGCGTACTCGACATTGAACAGGCCTTCTTCGTTCAGGTCGTATGACTGCCGACGCAAGGCTCGGCCGATCACCTGCTCGCACAACAGCTGCGTACCGAACGCCCGCACACCCAAGACATGGGTGACGGTGTTGGTGTCCCAGCCCTCCGTCAGCATGGAGACCGAGACCACACATCGAATGGAGTCGCCAAGACGGCCCGCCTTCCCGACGGTGTTCATGACCTCGCGCAAAAGCTCCTGGTCGCTAATGTTCTGACCTGCCTGTGCGTCACGAGTCCGCTCCACCAGCTCCCGCCGGAACCGCTCGATCTCGGGCCCGGCCATTGCCCGAAACTTCTCGTCGAGAGCGTCTCCCGATTCGAGTTGCTCGCTGTCGATCAGCAGTGTTCGGGGCCGGCCCAGTTCATTGCCATGTTCGTCCTGGTTGCGGAACAGCGGCAGTCGGCCGGCGATCGGGGTCTTGCTGCCGTCCGGGTTATCGCGCGTGAAGCCGGAGATGTAGTCGTAGACCAGCTTGGATGCCGACGTGTTGTTGCACACCACGATGAAGCAAGGCGGGACCTTGATGCCGGCCTTCTCCCACAGATCGAATGTCTTCTCGTAGTGGCCGTACAAGGCCTGCAAGGCGGTCTGCAACTGAACGGGGAGGTCCATCGGGTCCAGTGCATCGGCTTTGCCTCGGCCCTTCTTGGGCATCTTCTTGCCGATGTGATCCCAGAGGTTGCGGAACATGGGCATCTCGCCGCTGGAGATGTTGTCCGCCACGGGCACACGCGGGAGCTTGACGATGCCGCACTCGATCGCATCCATCAGCGAGAAGTCGCTCATGGTCCAGGGGAACAACGTTCCCTCGGCGTAGCCGGATCCCCTGAGGAAGAAGGGCGTGGCAGACAGATCGACAACGCGCGCCACCTTCAACTTGCGGTTGACGGCCTCCAGCCCCGAGATCCACATGCGAGCGGCTTGGTTGTTCTCCTCGGCTTCCTTCTTTTCGTCGCCCTTGAGATCGTCGTCCAGGTCGCCAGGTTTCTCGCGGTAGCAGTGGTGCGCTTCGTCGTTGATGACCATGATGTTGCTCAGCCCCATCAGGTCCGGCATCACCCTCTGGATCATCTGACCCTCGGTTTCCAGCGTGTTCAGCGCCTCGCCCGTTCGGCCCTCAAGGAGCATGCGTCCACCCTTCGACAGATCGACTCGCTCCCGGAGCTTGAAGGCGTGGTAGTTGGTGATGACGATCTTGGCGCGAGCCAGGTCCTCCAGCATGTCGTTCGGGACGAGTTCCCGACTGGCGTAGTAGCTGTCAGGGTCGTTCGGCTGCAGCACGCGAAGTCGGTCACGGATGGTCAGACCAGGTGCCACAAGCAAGAAGCCGTGCGTGAATTTCTTGGACGTCGGCCTTCGGGCTGCGTTGATCGCCTGCCAGGCGATCAACATCGCCATCACTGTCGTCTTGCCCGCACCAGTGGCGAGCTTCAGGGCCAGCCGCGAGAGCTCTGGGTTGGCGTCTCGGTTTGCGTCTGCCAGATGGTCGATGAAACTCTGCCCGACCTTGCCCATCTGCGGGGCAACCTCGGTCAGCCAGATGGTCGTCTCGACCGCCTCAACCTGGCAGAAGAATGGTCTGACCCCGCTGAACTTGTGATGGCGCCAATGCTGTAGCAGTCGCGCTGTCTCTGGTGTCACACGCCAGGTCGCAGGGTCCGGAAGTTGTCGCCACTTGTTCACCTCCTGCCGAACCGAATTGATGATCGCGGTGTGGTCGTAGCGCTGCTCCTGGGTGGATAGCCCATGCCCTTCATCGAATAGCAGCGAGTCTTGCTTAGCACCGCCTTTTTGCTTGCGCGGCTTCGGAATCGGCGTGATGAACTCAGCGCGTCGTCGGGTTTGAGCGACTTGCTGGGTTGGCTGACCGGACGGATCAAGTTCCCAGTGACGAGTCGGTATCTCATACGGGGAGTTGAGGATCGGCTTTTCGAAGAAGAGGTTGCTCATTTTTCGTCTGTCTCCCTTTCGATCCCCACTGTAGATTGCTGTTTGATCCAAGCCTCTATGTCTGCCCGCGAAAACCTCCAGCTCCCTCCCACCTTGAAGGCCGGGATCTTCTTGGCGGCCGCCAGGCGGTAGATGGTCCTCTCGGTGACCTTCAGGTACTCGGCGACGTCCTTGATCATCAGGATGTCGGTCGTGGGGGATCGAGTGGCCATGGCTCCTGCCGTCACGGTGGAATGCAATGCAGAATAAGGCAAGATTGTCACACCAGACGACCAAAGTTCCAAAGTTTCCAGGATCGCTGGCTCACCGGGTGAGCCAGGGTCGCGGTAGAAAGACGTGATCGGAGATCAGCGATGGGGCTCAGGTTTCAGAAGCGTTTCCGCATCCTCAAAGGGTTAACCCTTAACCTGAGCAAGTCGGGCACGTCGTGGACCATTGGCGGCCGAGGAGCCTCGGTCAATGTGCGGGGGGCCAAAGTCACTGGCAGCGTCGGGGCGCCGGGAACTGGGTTGTCCTACCGCCAAACCTTGGTAGAGGGAGCCGAACCTACCGGAAACGAACCGACCGGCGGGCAGCCTTCCCGCGGAAAGAGATGGCGCGGGGTGCTGTGGTTGGCACTGATTGCACTCGCGCTCTACGTTGCCCTGCGGTAGCCCTAGTGATGAAACGGACGGCCATGGATCGGTGAGCCGGAGGCTTGTTGACGAGCTCAGCAATGAAGATAGAATTTCGGCTGCATCCTGAGATGGGCCGACGCCCACGCCAACCTGCCCACCCGGGCAAGGTGGATCGCGAAAGCGGATGTGGTCCCCTCGGGGGCAACCAAACGGGTAAGCGTCGGCCCTCCCGTGAAATGGAGGGCTTTTTGTTTCCTGACTCGACGCTCCCGCCCGGCCTGATCCAGGCCTACCGCGAGACCCACTACAAGGCGCCAGGGTTTGAGCTGACGCTGCTCATCGACCAGCCCAGCCAGGCTCTCGATCTGGCTCACCGCCGGCATCGGTCGGACTGTAGTGCCTTCATCACAGCCTGCAACCCATACAGCGCTGAGCTGACCTCAGCTGAGAACGAGCTGCGGCAGCAGAGTCTGGCCAACGAACTGCGGTCGCGCAGCCTTGCCTTCGTCGACGGACTCGGCGAGCACCCGTCCAACGGATGGGCGGGCGAGCCGAGCTTTCTGGTCTTCGGACTGACCCTCGAGGCTGCCAAGACCCTCTGTACGAGGCTGGAGCAGAACGGTTTCGTCTGGACCGGTGCCGACGCGGTTCCGCGATTGATCCTGCTGAAGTGATTCACAGGGCCTGGTCGGCCCGCTCTCGAGCCAAAGACCGGGGGGATTTGATCCAGCTTGCCGCCCCCGACACCTCGTCAAAGCGGCTAAAGAGGAGTGAGTGATGTCTGTTCGCAATGGTCTGTTTTCCTCGGAGTCCGTTTCCGAGGGCCACCCCGACAAGTTGGCCGACCGTATCTCCGATGCGGTGCTCGACGAGTTCCTGCGCCACGATCCAACGGCACGTGTCGCCTGCGAAACCCTGCTGGCCGATCAGTGCGTGGTGGTCGCGGGCGAGTTCAAGACCCGTAGCCCCGAGATCTTCCGCGCCGTGCGCGAGCGGGCGGTGACGATCGTGTCTGGTGTGCTTCGCGATGCCGGCTATCGCGACAGCGCTACCGGCATCGACCCCGAGCGCTGCGAGATCCAGGTCCGGTTCAACGGCCAGTCCGCCGACATCAACCAGGGCGTCGACCGCGAGGACGGCGTGATCGGCGCCGGCGATCAGGGGCTGATGTTCGGGTATGCCTGCGACGAGACCCCCGAGCTGATGCCGGCACCCATCGTGTTCGCTCACCGGCTGGTGCGACGGCAGGCCGAGCTGCGTCGCTCCGGCTCCCTGCCGTGGCTTGGACCCGATGCGAAGTCCCAGGTGACCTTCAGGTATGAGGACGGCCGCCCCGTCGCCATCGAGGCGGTGGTGCTGTCCACGCAACACGATGCAGCCATCGACACCGGCGCCCTGCGCACCGCA
>CAYSOD010000346.1:0-4658 GCA_964432385.1 uncultured Rubrivivax sp. | reverse complement strand
CCACCACGGCGCTGGATGTGACCATCCAGGCGCAAGTGCTGTCGCTGATGCGCACGCTGCGCCAGGACACGGGCACGGCCATCCTCCTCATCACCCACGATCTGGGCGTGGTGGCTGAGATGGCCGATCGGGTAGTCGTGATGTATGCCGGCCAGGTGGTGGAGCAGGCGACCGTTGGGGCCCTGTTCGACATGCCCCAGCACCCGTACACCGTGGGGTTGCTTGGGGCCATTCCGTCCATCGAGGGGCCGCGGGCTCGCCTGGCTGCCATCGACGGGATGGTGCCGGCCGCCACAGCGATGCCGCCGGGCTGCCGGTTCGCCAGCAGATGCCCCTTTGGCGACGAGCGCTGTCATCGCGAGGCCCCGCCTTTGGCGGAAGTGGAGCCCGGCCATCTGTCACGCTGCTGGAAGGCGCCCCTGCAGCAACTGGCGGCGCAGTTGCCGCTGCTGGAGGTGGCGGCGTGAACGCGGTGTCCACACCACCCTTGGCCGGCATTGCACGGCCCGGCACCGGTGATCGCGATGCCGCCCATGGCGCGGTGCCTCTTTTGCAGGTACGTGGACTGGTCAAGCACTTCGCGGTGCGCCGAGGGCTGTTGGGGGGTGGCACCGCCAAAGTGCGTGCCGTGGACGGCGTGTCATTTGACGTGGGCGCGGGCCGCTCCTTTGCCGTGGTGGGCGAATCCGGTTGCGGGAAGTCCACCGTGGCCCGTGCGTTGCTGCGCCTGATCGAACCCGATGCGGGCGAGATTCGATTGGGCGGGCAGGACCTGCGGGCGCTGCAGGGCGAGGCCTTGCGCCGCATGCGAAGCCGGCTGCAGATGGTGTTCCAGGACCCGTTCGGCTCGCTCAACCCCCGCATGACCGCCGGCGCCATGCTCGCGGAGCCCCTGCTGTTGCACGAATCGATGAGTGCAGCGCAGCGAGTTGCCCGCGTGACCGAGTTGCTGGGCCTGGTGGGGCTGCCCGCTGAAGCTGCCGGACGCTACCCGCACGAGTTCTCTGGCGGACAGCGGCAGCGTCTGGCCATTGCCCGCGCGCTGGCCGCGCGGCCCGAGGTCATCGTCTGCGACGAGCCGGTGTCAGCCCTGGATGTCTCCATCCAGGCGCAGATCCTGAACCTGCTGGCCGATCTTCAGCAGCGCCTGGGCCTGGCCTACGTGTTCATCTCGCACGATCTGGCCGTGGTGCGCCAGGTGGCCACCGATGTGGGCGTGATGTACCTGGGCAAGCTGGTGGAAACTGGGCCAGCGGCGGAGGTGTTTCGCAGCCCGCGCCACCCCTACACCCAGGCCTTGCTCGCGGCCGTGCCGGTGCCCGACCCCCGCCGGCGCGGCCTGGGCAACGTGCTCGGCGGCGATGTGCCCAGCCCGCTGTCGCCGCCCTCGGGCTGTGCTTTCCACACCCGCTGCCCACACGCAGACGCCCGATGCAAGGCCGAGGCGCCTGCGCTGCAGCCCGCCCAGCACGGTGTGCAACTGGCCTGTTGGCACTGGGAGCAGGTTCACGCGCAAGTGGCGTCTGCGGCCGCCACGCACGTTGCGCAGGCTGAAGTTTCGACCGACACGCCGCAATCCCAACCCCCTGAGCCCAGCCGCGTGGCCCTGGCCCGCCTGCAAGCCGCCTTCGTCCGTCCGCAGCCAGCCGCCGCGGACTCTCGCCCCTGATTTCCTCATCTTTCACGGAGAACTCCACCATGAAATTGCGACACACCCTCAAGGCCCTGACCCTGGGCTTGACGTTGGCCCTGGCTGGCGCCGCATCGGCGCAGACCACACTGCGTATCGGCCTGGCCGAGGACCCGGACGTGCTGGACCCCACCATGGCGCGGACCTACGTCGGCCGCATCGTGTTCGCCTCGATCTGCGACAAGCTCTTTGACATCGATGAGAAGCTCAACCTCGTGCCGCAGCTCGCCTTGAGCCACGCCACCTCGGCCGACGGCAAGACGGTGACCATCAAGCTGCGGCCCAACGTGAAATTCCACGACGGCACACCCATGAACGCCGAGGCCGTGAAGTTCTCGCTGGACCGGCACCTGACGATGCAAGGCTCGTTCCGCCGCGCCGAGATCGCGCAGATCGACAAGGTGGAGGTGGTGGACCCGCTGACCGTGCGCCTGCTGCTGAAAGCCCCCTTCGCCCCCTTGATGGCGCAGCTGACTGACCGGGCCGGCATGATCGTGTCGCAGAAGGCCGCCACCGCGGCCGGAGACAAGTTCGGCAACGCGCCAGTGTGCGCCGGGCCCTACAAGTTCGTGGAACGGGTGGCGCAGGACCGCATCGTGGTGGAGCGCTTTGCCGACTATTGGGACAAGGCCCGCGTGCATGTGGACCGCATCGTTTACCGCCCCATTCAAGATTCCACCGTGCGCCTGGCCAACCTGAAGTCGGGTCAACTGGACCTGCTGGAGCGCTTGCTGGCCACCGACATCGCCGAGGTGAAGAAGGACAGCAAGCTCAAACTGTCCACCGGCTTCGAGCTGGGTTACCAGGGCATCACCATGAACCTGGCCAATGGCGACAAGGCCAACAACCCCCTGGGCAAGGACGCCCGCGTGCGCCGCGCCCTGGAGTTGTCCCTGGACCGCGAGGCCATCGACCAGGTGGTCTTCAATGGCCTGCAGAACGTCAACAACCAATGGGTCAACCCGGCCAACCCGTATTACCAGCCCAAGTTCCCCACGCCCAAGCGGGACGTCGCCCGCGCCAAGGCGCTGCTGAAGGAGGCCGGCGTGAACGGACCGCTGACCTTGGACTTCATGGTGCCCAACAACCCCGAGACCCGCGCCGTGGCCGAGGTGATGCAGTCCATGGCAGGCGAAGCGGGCTTTGACCTGAAGATCCGCGTGACGGAGTTCGCCACCTCGCTGAACGAGGCTGAGAAGGGCAACTTCCAGCTCTACATGCTGGCCTGGAGCGGCCGCACCGACCCGGACGGCAACATCTACTCCTTCGCCTCCTGCAAGGGCCCGCTGAACTACGGCAAGTTCTGCGACCCGGCCATTGACGCGCTGCTGGACAAGGCCCGTACCGCCACCTCCATGGCCGAGCGCAAGGCGCTGTACGAGCAGGTCAACAGCAAGTGGCTGAGTGAAGGTTCGGTGCTGTACCTGTACCACCGCGCGCTGCTGTTTGCGCACACCACGCGCCTCGAGGGCTTCAAGGTCATGCCCGATGGCTTGATCCGTGTCACCGACCTGAAGCTGAAGTAAGCCGCCCGACCCGGGCCTGCAGGTCTGGATGCGCTGAGCGTCCAGACCCCGAGGCCGGACCCCACCACCATGCTGAACTTTCTGCCTCGGCGCTTGCTGCAACTGCTGCCGACCCTCTTCTTGGTGTCGGTGCTGATCTTTTTGCTGCAGCAACTGCTGCCGGGTGACCCTGCGCTGGTGATGGCCGGCGAGGAGAAGGACCCGGCGGTCATCGAGCAGATCCGCCAGCAGTACCGGCTGGATCAGCCGCTGCCCGTGCAGTACGCCTACTGGATGGGTGGCGTGCTGCAGGGCGACCTGGGCGAATCCATGCGCATCAAGCAACCGGTGGCGCAGTTGATCGCAGAAAAACTCCCGGTCACCCTGCAGCTGGCCTCCATGGCCATGGTGTTCGCCTTGCTCATCGGCATTCCGGCCGGCGTGATTTCCGCTGTCAAGAAGGGCACGGCCTGGGACACGGGGGCCAACGTCTTTGCGCTGTGGGGCCTGTCCACGCCCAACTTCTGGCTGGGCATCATGCTGATCTTTCTGTTCTCGGTGAAGCTGGGGTGGCTGCCGGCCTCAGGCTTCGTGAGCCCCTTCGAAGATTTCAAGCAATCGCTGGCCACCACGGTGATGCCGGCCTTTGTGCTGGGTAACGCCATCGCCGCGGTGCTGATGCGCCACACACGCTCGGCCATGCTGCAGGCGCTGAGCGCCGACTATGTGCGCACGGCCCGCGCCAAGGGTCTGCGCGCGCACGTGGTGGTGCTGCGCCATGCGCTGCGCAACGCACTGACGCCCGTGATCACGTTGGGTGCGCTGGAGTTCGGCACGCTGCTGTCGGGCGCCGTCCTCACCGAGCAGGTGTTCTCCATTCCCGGCTTCGGCAAGCTCATCGTGGACGCCGTGTTCAACCGAGACTACGCGGTGGTGCAGGGCGTGGTGCTGGTCACGGCCACTGTCTACGTGTTGCTGAACCTGTTGGCCGACGTGCTGTACGTGCTGGTCAACCCAAGGCTGCGCGGATGAAGGCCTCGCCCGCACGGCTGGCTTGGCAGGCGCTGCGCCAGCGCCCCACCGCGATCTTTGGCGCCGCGGTGCTGGTGCTCATGGTGGCCATTTCATTGTTGGCACCCTGGGTGGCGCCCTACGACCCACTGGCGACGAGCTGGTCCCTGGTGCGCAAGGCGCCCAGCGCCGCGCACTGGTTCGGCACCGATGAGGTGGGCCGGGATCTGCTCTCACGGGTGATCTGGGGTGGGCGCTCCTCGCTGGCCGCGGGCGTGATCGCCGTGTCCATCGCCGTGGGGGTGGGCGTGCCCCTGGGCATGCTGGCGGGCTACCTGGGAGGCTGGTTCGACGCGGTGATTGGGCGCCTGACCGATGCCATGCTGGCCGTTCCCTTCCTCATTCTCGCCATCGCCCTGGCCGCCTTTCTGGGGCCGAGTTTGGGCAACGCC
>CAYSOD010000345.1:0-4667 GCA_964432385.1 uncultured Rubrivivax sp. | reverse complement strand
GACCCGGAGTCGATGAAGGTCGTTTCCGTGCTGCAGGCCCCGGAGGCGCTGGGTGGGCGCATCACGGCGACGGAGTGGAAGGGCCGAGACTTGATCTACGCCCCGGGGCAGGACTTTGTCCACCGATTCGTGTGGGAAGGCGGGCGCCTGCGACGCGACGAATCGTGGGGTCCCGTTCCCTACCGGCTGGAGGGTCAGGCGACGGCGACTGCGGCGGCCGCCATGGGGGACGTCGTCGTCCTGCAGACCAACGCCTTGCCGTCGCGCACCTCGATGTCGATCCTGGCCATCTCGCAGGCGGATGCGCAGCGTGTCTGGCGGCTGCAGCCGTTTCGCGACCGGCCCGGCTCGTTCATGCCCTCGATGCCCACGGTGGATCCTGACGCCCGAACCGTCTTTTCCTTCGATGGTGGCGCCAACCGGCTCGTGGCCCTGCAGTTCAGCCTGGACTCGGGACTGACCGAGCTTTGGCAGGCGCAGCAAAGCTCGTTCAGCTTCTCGGCCCTGATCGGCCCGGCGGGTGACCGCGTGTTCATCTCATCGGCCACGGATGCCAACGGGCTCTTCAACTACGAGCGAGAAAGGGTGGTCTGGCGTGAGGCTTCCACCGGCGCTGAACTCGCCCGCGGGCCATGGGTGGAGCGTGGCGCCGGACTGGTGATCACCCCGGATTGCGGCGGTACCGTCTACTACCCCACAGTGGGCAGCGGCAAGCTCTACAAGTTCCGACTCCGAAAGTCGGGTGCCGCTGCTGACTTGAGCGTGGAGCCGGCTCCACCAGGACGGCAGCGGTGAAGGCATGCTGGTTGTCGGCGGTGTGGGCCCTGCTGCTCGTGGCAGGCTGCGGGGGTGGCGGGTCGGCCCCGGGGTCGGCTGGATCTCAGGCCCGAGTGGCGTCTGTGGAGCGACCCGTGAATGCAACCGCCACAGACGGGACCATCACGGCGCTTCCTGCGGGTAGCGAAGCACCCCATGTGGCCATCAACCCGTCCCCGGCTGCGGCCCCGCGCGGGAAGCTGCTCGTCTTCATTCCAGGCACGCAGGGCAGGCCATCCCAGTACACGTACATCCTGCGTGCCGGGGCTGCCCGTGGCTTTCACGCGGTGGGCATCAACTACCCAAACCAGACTGCCATGGGCAGCCTGTGCCAGTTCAGCACGGACCCTGAGTGCTACTGGACGGCCCGCACGGAAGTCGTCTTCGGCAATGGCGTCCCGGTCAGCGGCCAGAGCGCGGTGTCGCGGGCAGATTCCATCGTCAACCGGCTGAACAAGCTGCTGGCCTGGTTAAGCACCAACCAGCCTGCAGAGGGATGGGAACAGTTCCTGCGCGCCGACAGAACAGTTGACTGGAGCAAGGTCGTCCTGGCCGGTCACTCGCAAGGGGGCGGCCACGTGGGTGTGCTGGCCAAGACCGTGGTGCTGGGACGCGCCGTCTACTTCTCGGCCCCCGAGGACTGGAATGAGCTCCTTAACCGGCCGGCTGGATGGACGGCCACCCGTGCGAACGTGACGCCCGCGAGTCTGCAATACGGCTTCGGTTCGGATCTCGACACGCTGGTTCCCAACGCCCACGCCTTCGCGCACTGGGACGCCCTGGGCCTGGCCAGACCGACTGCTGGCGCCGTACTCGTGGACAGCACGCCGACTCCGTTACTCAACTCTAATCAGCTACGCACTGCGCTCGGCTTCAATCCCGCCAGCACCGCACTCACCATCGCTCTGCGGCATCACGGCGTCACGGTCGTGGATACCTCCACGCCAATCGACGGGGCCGGCAAACCGCTCTTCGATTCAAACGGTGTCTGGGAGTTTCTGTGCTTCCAGTAGCCTCGCGGAAGGACATCATCGAGGGCTAAACAAGCATGGCAGTCGACACCCAGTTGCGGCATCGCCGCCGCTTCGAGCCTGAAAATGGGCGGGGTCGACACAGAGTTGCCAAGGGTCATGGACCTGGTGGACGTCGACGATGAAATGGGGGGTGCGCATCCGTTGCAAGCGGTACCGCGCATGGTTTGCACCATGCCCGATTCAGTATCCACCCCGATGTGCGCCTTCATTCCGAAGTGCCACTGCTTGCCCCTCTTGGTCTGGTGCATGTCGGGATAGCGTTCGCCGGTCTTGATTTCCGTGGAGTTCGGCGCTGCGATGGCTGTGAAGTCCACCATCGTGCTGGCCTTCAGCATCAAGCCTCTGCGCTGCTGCAACTCGTTGACGGCCGTAAGGATCTGGTCGGCCAACTTGTACTTCTCCAACAGGTGACGAAACCGCAGGATCGTCGACTCATCAGGAAGCCGCTGACCCAGCGTCACACCAGCGAACTCCCGAAACATCCGCATTTCGTGCGGCGCCTCTTCCATTGCAGCCAGCTGCGCCAGGAATTCCCGCTTGCGGGTGCTCCATCGACCGTTTGCCATGTACTGCCGCTAGGCCCGTCTGAAGACGGCGTAGGGTTCCAGGAATACGGGAATACAAGCGACCAGACATGCTGATGCGAGCGGTATCACGTCTCGTTGAGGAGGTGCGTCCTCGGAATGGGATGATGCTCATAGACCTCGTCCTGAAAGCGCGTTATCGAGACTGTCCCCTAACTGTGCCCGGTTAGGTTGCGCTATTAAAGGTTACGACCTGCTTTGGCCTCGGATACTCGACAAGTGCGCAATTTGCTCCGTTCCAAATCCGAGTTGTCACTCTCTTCCCAGTGAATGAGACTGATCTTGCTGTGTGCGCGGATGTGGCACCCGGCCTTCTATCGAGAAACCGCTAAACGGTTGACAGCCGCAAGGTACCCTCGCGCGTTAAACCGGTAGAGCTTTTGCCGGGGTACGCGCATGGGAACGAAGCGAGATCTGGAAGCCATCGAAGCACGGCGCATTGCGGGAGCACGCCTGCTCAAGAAGAAGGTTGCGCAGGCCGAGGTGGCGCGCGTTCTGGGCGTCTCGCGGCAGGCGGTCAGCGTCTGGGCGCGGCAGCTTGCCGAGGTCAATGGTGCCGTTGGCAAGCTCGAGGCCCGGCCATTGGGCCGCCCCAAGTGGCTGGATGCCGAGCAACTCGAGGCTCTGTCGCGCCTGCTGGTTGCGGGGGCCTTGCAGGCGGGCTTTGCGACCGAGCTGTGGACCGTCAAGCGGGTGCGCTCGGTCATCGCCCGAGAGTTCGGCGTGGAGTACAGCCAGACGGGCTGCTGGGAGTTGCTGCGCGACATGGGCTTTTCGCCGCAGAAGCCCGACAAGCGCGCCACACAGCGCAACGAGTCGGCCATCGCCCAGTGGAAGGCCAGGACGTGGCCGGGGCTCAAAAAGAGCCCGCCGCGAGGGCAGAACCATCGTCTTCATAGACGAGTCGGGCTTGTCGGAGAAGTGCCCGGTGACCCGCACCTGGGCCAGGAGCGGACAGACCCCGGTCATCCAGCAAAGCTTCAGCTGGAGCCAGATGTCGGCCATCGCCGGGCTGAGCTGGTGGCGCTTTTACTTCCGCTTCTTCAAGGGCTCGGTCAAGAGCGAGCAGGTGGTGGAATTCCTGGCAGCGCTCAAGCGTCAGATTGCGCAGAAGTTGCTGGTGATCTGGGACGGCGTGGCGATCCATCGCAGCCGCATGGTGCGGGCCTGGCTCGAGCAGCAAGGCGGACAGGTCCACATCACGGCGCTGCCGCCGTACGCCCCGGAGCTCAACCCCGTGGAGGCGATCTGGGGCTACCTGAAGAAGCACGAGATTGCCAACTTCTGCGCCAGGGACATCGCTCAGGTCAGCGACTTCGCGCGCCGACGGCTGAAGTCGATGCAGCGCCGTCCCGTACTTGTCCGCGCCTTCTGGAAGCAGACTGATCTGGCGATCTGATGTGTCAAACATTTACCGGAACGTCAATAGTACGTGCGTGTCATCGAAAAACCAAGCTATCGCTAGACCACCTGGGATGCAATCCGTCAAGGCGAGGCGCTCGACCTCCAGGTGCCGGCCACGGTGCATGAGCGGACCTACAGTTCGCCGATCTGGATCCAGCCCGCCGCGGGCAGCTGAGGTCGTCGTCGCGAAGGACAGGCCCTTTGGATGCGCAAGCAGCATGGCAAGGAGTGCGGCATGAGCGAAGGAGCCACCCGATGCGGAACCGATTGAGGCTGTCGCTGAGCACGCTCTTATGCGCGCTTTTGCTGGTTGGGTGCAGCACCGGTTCCCGCGAGACGGAAGCGCCGCGCGCCAGCACTCCTGGCACGGCCGCCACGGACAGCGCATCTGGCGGGATCGAGACCCTCGACCTGAGCCCTGCCCAGACCCGACCGGCCAGCGATCGCCCGCTCGCCAACCCGCTTCGCAACGCCTATTTCGGTGATCTGCACGTCCACACCCGCGACTCCTTCGACGCCTATCTCTTCAACACGCGCACTTCGCCGGATGAGGCCTACCACTACGCGCGCGGCGGCGCATTGAAGCACCCCTCGGGCTTTGAGATTCGTCTGGCAGGTGGCGCGCTGGATTTCCTGGCGGTGACCGATCACGCCGAGTTCCTGGGCACCGGGCAGGCGATCGACACGCCCGGCACACCCTTGTCGCGATTCCGCGCCGACATGATCGCCAACACCCCGGCGGGCGCCGGTGCGGCCTTTGGCCACTTCGTCCGGCTGGAGGGCACGGGCGTCTTCACCGACCGCGAACGCATCCGCAGCACCTGGGCCA
>CAYSOD010000344.1:0-4678 GCA_964432385.1 uncultured Rubrivivax sp. | reverse complement strand
TGACGATCACGCGCTCGGTGCCGTTGATGACGAAGGAGCCGTAGTCGGTCATGAGCGGCACTTCGCCCATGTAAACCTCCTGCTCCTTGATCTCCTTGACCGCCTTGGCCGGGTGCGATTCCCGGTCATAGATGATCATCTGGAGCTTGGCGCGCACGGCCGAGGCAAAGGTCAGGCCACGCTGCTGGCACTCACGCACATCGAAGGCCGGCTTGGCCATGTTGTATTCGATGAAGCGCATCTCCACGAACCCGTTGTGCGAGACGATGGGGAACGCGGACTGGAACGCCGCTTGCAGGCCCTCGGGCTTGCGCTGGGCGGGTGGGACGTCCTTCTGCAAGAAGCCCACGTAGGACTCGCTCTGCATCGTCAACAGGTATGGAACCTTGAGGACGCTCTCGCGCTTGCCGAAGCTCTTGCGGATACGCTTTCGCTCGGTGTAGCTGTAGGTCGGGGATGCTTGCGCCATGAATCACTCCGTTTCGACTGCACCCATCTGACGGCGATGGCTGCCGAAGTCGGCGACTGGCTGCTCGGGCCTTGCGCCCGATAGCTTGGTGGCAGGCCACTACCTGCCGCTGGCGGACAACCCTGGCGTTGCACCAGAGTCCGACCAAACCTGTTCTCTGCAGTCGGATCAGAGAACACTGCAAAGCCTGCGCCTGGGCACTGGCTTTGCGCTGCTCTCCGCAGCGCCAGCCCGCAGCAGCGGGCTGGGGTCGTGTGCTTACTTGAGCTCGACCTTGGCGCCGGCGTCTTCCAGCTTCTTCTTGGCTGCCTCGGCGTCGGCCTTGGAGATGCCTTCCTTGACGGGCTTGGGAGCGCCGTCCACCAGATCCTTGGCTTCCTTCAGGCCCAGTCCAGTGATTTCGCGCACAGCCTTGATGACCGACACCTTGTTCGCGCCGGCTTCGTTCAGCATGACGGTGAATTCGGTCTTCTCTTCAACCACGGCGGCTGCAGCGCCACCAGCTCCAGCCGCCGGGGCGGCCATGGAGGCGGCGGACACGCCAAACTTCTCTTCGATGGCCTTGACCAGGTCGTTGAGTTCCATGACGGACATGCTGTCCATCGCCGAAAGAAATGCGTCTTTATCGAATGCCATTTGGGGTTCCTCGAATGGAATGAATCAGTGAATCAGGGTCTAGCGGCTTCAGGCGGCCGCGGGTTCCGCAGCAGTGTCTGCCGACGAGCCGCCGCCCTTTTGCTCGGCCAATGCCGCCAACACACCCGCCAGACGCTGGATGGGCGACTTGAGCAAGCCGGCGACCTGCGAGATCAGCACCTCGCGCGACGGGATCGCGGCCAGGGCCTTGACGCCTTCGACGTCCAGAACCTTGCCGGCGTACGCGCCACCTTTGATGACCAGCTTGTCGTTGCCTTTGGCGAAATCGGCGACGACTTTCGCTGCGGCCACAGCGTCCTCTGAAAAGCCGTAGATCAGCGGGCCGACCATGGTCGGCTGGGCCACCTCGAACGGCGTGCCCGCCACGGCGCGACGGGCGAGCGTGTTCTTCAGCACGTGAAGATACACACCCTTGTCGCGCGCCTGGCGGCGCAGCGCGTCAAGATGAGCCACCGTCAAACCACGGTACTCGGCCAGCGCAAGGGTTTGCGAACGCGCGACCTGGGCCGACACGTCAGCCACCACGGCTGCCTTCTCGTTGCGATTGAGACTCAAGGTCTACTCCTTACACATCGCGTCGGGTTGCGGCATGACCGCGCCCCTTCGCACCTCGGTTCAGCGACCTTCTGTTCGAGAAACCTGTCTCGACAGCGGGACCGCCATCTGCGCTGGACCCCGCTTCTTGCGTTGCGGGCATTAAGGGGCGGTGAAGCCCCACCAGCGGTCTTGGATGGCCTGCGGCGGCTCTTCTGGGCGCTCTTCGCGCACATCGGGGCCGCCACAGCCCACCAATCCTTGCTGCTGCGCCAGACCAGCGCAGCGGACCATTCAATACGCCTCTCAGGCGGCCGGGGCCGTCAGAGAAGAGATGTCCACACGAACCCCCACGCCCATGGTGGAAGACACCGCCACCTTGCGCAGGTAGATGCCCTTGCTGCTGGCCGGCTTGGCCTTGTTCAGCGCGTCCAGCAGGGCACGCAGGTTGCCCGTGAGCTGCTCGGCACCGAAAGAGCGGCGGCCGATGGTGCCGTGGATGATGCCGGCCTTGTCCACACGGAACTGGACCTGACCCGCCTTGGCGTTGCGCACCGCAGTGGCGACGTCCGGCGTGACGGTGCCCACCTTGGGGTTGGGCATCAAGCCGCGAGGGCCCAGGATCTGACCCAGCGTACCGACCACGCGCATCGTGTCGGGCGACGCGATCACCACATCGAAGTTCATGTTGCCGGCCTTGATGTCGGCGGCCAGGTCGTCCATGCCCACCAGATCAGCACCCGCGGCCTTGGCCTCTTCGGCCTTGGCGCCTTGGGCGAAGACCGCCACGCGCTTGGTCTTGCCGGTGCCGTTAGGCATCACGACGGCGCCGCGCACCACCTGATCAGACTTCTTGGCGTCGATGCCGAGTTGCACCGCCACGTCGATGGACTCATCGAACTTGGCAGTCGCGCATTCCTTGACGATGGACAGCGCGGTGTCAATCGAATACAGCTTGAGGCTGTCAACCTTGCCCTGCAGGGCCTTGGCTTTCTTGGTCAGCTTGGCCATGTCACACCCCTTCCACGATCAGACCCATGGAGCGGGCCGAACCGGCAATGGTCTTGACCGCAGCGTCCATGTCAGCCGCGGTGAGATCCTTGATCTTGGTCTTGGCAATGTCCTCGAGCTGGGCGCGGGTGACCTTGCCCACCTTCTCCAGGTGCGGACGGCCGGAGCCCTTCTCGATCTTGGCGGCCTTCTTCAACAACACGGTCGCCGGGGGCGACTTCAGGATGAAGGTGAAGGACTTGTCTGCGTAGGCGGTGATCACCACGGGCAGCTTCAAGCCCGGCTCGAAGCCCTGCGTCTGGGCGTTGAACGCCTTGCAGAACTCCATGATGTTCAGACCGCGCTGACCCAGCGCCGGGCCGATCGGGGGCGAAGGATTCGCCTTTCCCGCCGGGACTTGCAGCTTGATAAAGCCGACGATTTTCTTGGCCATGAATGCCTCTTGTCGAGTTCAAGCGCTCACCGAGACTGAACCGGCAAGCTCCTCGTGACTCAGCCCTGGGATTCCGATGCGCCGGGGCTGCGGCGGCGCATCGGGCCGCGTTGCCGCGACCTCAAACCTTGCAGATCAGACCTTTTCAACCTGGGAGAAGTCCAGTTCCACCGGCGTTGCACGCCCGAAGATCGTGACCGAGACACGGACCTTGGACTTCTCGTAATTGACTTCCTCGACGGCGCCGTTGAAGTCGGTGAAGGGGCCTTCCTTGACCCGCACGAGTTCGCCCACCGTCCACTGCACCTTGGGCCGCGGCTTGTCCACGCCCTCTTGCATCTGGTTGACGATCTTCATCACCTCGGCCTCGGAGATCGGCGCAGGGCGGTTACGTGCCCCGCCGACGAAACCGGTGACCTTGCTCGTGTGCTTGACCAGGTGCCAGCTCTCGTCGTCCATCAACATCTCGACCAGCACGTAGCCCGGAAAGAAGCGGCGCTCGGTCACGGCCTTCTTGCCGTTTTTCAGCTCCACCACTTCTTCAGTGGGCACCAGGATGCGGCCGAACTTGGTCTGCATGCCAGCGCGATCGATGCGCTCGCGCAGATTGCGCTCGACCGCCTTTTCCATGCCGGAATAGGCGTGGACCACATACCAGCGCATCGGCGTGGTCGTGGCCGGTGCCGCGGGTGCGGCAACCAAGTCGGTCGGTGATTCGGACATGGATCAGTTCCTTCTCGAGTTCAACGGCGCCAGCCCAGCACGAGGTCGTAGAGCACCCACTCGAGCGTCTTGTCGGTCAACCACATGAACAGGGCCATGACGACGACGAATGCGAATACGTAACCGGTCATCTGCAGGGCTTCGTTGCGCGTGGGCCAGACGACCTTCTTGACCTCACGCACCGAATCGCGGCCGAAGGCGATCAGTTGCTTGCCCGCCTCGGAGGTGAAGAAGGTGACGATGGACGCTGCCGCCAATACCAGCAACACGACGATGCGCAGCCAAAGGTCCTGCTTGGCGAGCATGTAGAAGGCCACGACGGCCCCGATCAGCAGCGCAGCAGACACTGCCAACTTGGCCTTGTCCGCTCCGGTGGAGACGGTCTCAACTTGCGCTGAAGTGGTCATGACCTCGGTTCCAGGGCCGCAGCCCGCAGATCGGCGCCCCTGCAGGGCACCACAAAACACCAATGTTCGAAAAAGCCGACGCCGGCGTCAGCCGGCGGTGGCAGGGGCGGAGGGAATCGAACCCCCGACCTTCGGTTTTGGAAACCGGCGCTCTACCAATTGAGCTACACCCCTGCGGAAACCTTTCGATCAGGCGATGATCTTGGCCACGACGCCGGCGCCCACGGTGCGGCCGCCCTCGCGGATCGCAAAGCGCAAGCCCTCTTCCATCGCGATCGGCGCAATCAGCTTGACCGTGATGCTCACGTTATCGCCCGGCATCACCATCTCCTTGTCCGCCGGCAACTCCACCGCACCCGTCACGTCCGTCGTGCGGAAGTAAAACTGCGGACGGTAGTTGTTGAAGAACGGCGTGTGGCGACCACCCTCTTCCTTGCTCAGCAC
>CAYSOD010000343.1:0-4708 GCA_964432385.1 uncultured Rubrivivax sp. | reverse complement strand
CTGGGCGCGGACGCCCGAGAGCAAGTGCTCGATGCGGTGGCTGATGGGCTGGCCCACCGAGATGGCCGCCGGCAGGTTGGCCAGGCGCTTGCGGATGTCGGCATAGACCTCCTCCACCGGCCGCTCGCTGCGCTTCAGGCGCATGTCGATTTCCGAGACGTGCACGCCCTCGGCATGTTCGTCCAGCTCGGCGCGGCCGGAGCGGCGGCCGATGTAGTCGACCTCCGGGATGCCCTTGAGCAGCATCTCGGCCTGCTGGCCGATGCGCACCGATTCGCTCAAGGTGGTACCCGGGTTCAGCCGCAGACCCACCAGCACCGAGCCTTCGTTGAAGGGCGGTAGGAAGGTGGTCGGGAAAAACGGCACCAGCGCCAGCGCACCGAGCACCGCCACCACGCCGGCCGTGAGCACGGTGCGGGTGTGCTGGAACACCCAGCCCAGCGCGGTGGCGTAGCGAGCCTTCAGCCACACCACGAGCTTGGGATCACCGTGGTCCAGGCCCTTCATGTTGGGCAGCAGGTAGTAGGCCATCACGGGTGTGAGCGTCACGCTCACCAGCATCGATGCCGCGATGCTCGTGATGTAGGCCACACCCAGCGGCACGAAGAGCCGCCCTTCGATGCCCGGCAGCACAAACAGCGGCACAAACACCAGCACGATGATCGCGGTGGCATAGACGATGGCCGAGCGCACTTCCAGCGTGGCCTTGGCGATCAGCTCCACCGGGTTCAGGCGCTTGGCGTGCTGGCGGTCGAGCTTGAGCCTGCGCAGCACGTTCTCCACGCCCACCACCGCGTCGTCCACCAGCTCGCCGATGGCAATGGCCAGGCCGCCGAGCGTCATGGTGTTGATCGACAGATCGAAGTAGCGGAACACCAGCACGGTGATGAGGATGGACGCGGGTATCGCGGCCAGCGAGATCAACGTTGTGCGGATGTTGGCCAGGAACAGGTACAGCACCACCGCGACGATGGCGGCCGCCGCGATGAGCTTGCCTTGCAGGTTGCCGATGCTTGCTTCGATGAAGCTGGCCTGGCGGAAGGTGACACGCGGCGCTTCCATGCCCGCAGGCAGCGAGGGCTTGAGCGCTACCAAGGCTTCTTCGATCGTTCGCGTGAGCGCCACCGTGTCGGCACCGGGCTGCTTCTGCACGCCCAGGATCACCGATGGTTTGCCGTCCAGCCCCGCGTCGCCGCGCTTGACGGCGGGCGCAAAGCTCACCTGCGCCACCTGTTGCAGCAGCACGCTTTGCCCGTTCTTCCACGCCACCGGCAGGCGCTGCAGGTCTTCGAGCCGCGTCGTGCGGCCGAGGTGGCGGATCAGGTACTCGCGGGCGTTCAATTCTAGAAAGCCGCCGCTGGTATTGGCCGCGTGGCCCTGCAGCACGGCGCTGATCTGCTCCACCGTGATGCCCAACTGCGCCATGCGCGCGCTATCGGGCCGCACCTGGTACTGCCGCACCTCTCCGCCGATGGGGATGACCTGCGCCACGCCGGGGATGGCCAGGAGGCGCGGCCGCAACACGAAGTCGGCGTACTCGCGCGTGGCCATCGCGCTGATCTTCGCGGTGTCCACCGGAATGGCGATCAGCATGATCTCGCCCATGATCGAGCTGATCGGGCCCATGCCGGCGTGCTGCACGCCTTCGGGCAGCTGGTCGCGCACGACGGCGAGGCGCTCGCCCACCATCTGCCGCGCGCGGTAGATGTCGGTGCCCCAGTCGAAGCTCACCCAGACGAAGCCCAGGCCCACGGCCGAGACCGAGCGCACGCTCTCCACGCCGGGCAGGCCGCTCATCGCGGTCTCCAGCGGGATGGTGATGAGCTGCTCCACCTCTTCGGGCGCCATGCCGCCGGCTTCGACTTGCAGCGTGACCTGCGGGCGGTCGAGGCTGGGGAACACATCGACCGGCGTGCGCGTCATCGTGATGGCGCCGAAGATCATCATCGCGACGGCCAGCGCCATCACCAGCAGCCGGTTGGCCAGGCTGCTTTGAACAAGCCAGTTGAACATGGTGTCGTCCGGCCCTCAGCGCACTTGGTTCACGAGCGTGGCGCCGAGCGTGACGACCTTGTCGCCCTCGGCCAGCCCCGCGGTCACCGCGACGTGGGCGCCGTCCAGCGGCTGCACGGTCACCACCTTGGGGACGAAACGTTCAGGCGCCTGCTTCACCCACACGATGGTCTGGTTCGACGGGTTCTTCATCAGCGCCGCCGCTGGCACCGACATGCCCTTGACCGTGCTGCGGCTCTGCACCACCACGCGCACCGGCTGGCCCACTGCGAGCGCGGAGAGCGCCGCTCCCTGGGCTTTGAAGAACAGCGGCAGCGCCTGCTCTCGCAGGCTGCGCGCCGCACCGGCAAAGCGGATCGCCACACGCTGTTCGCCCAGCACGAGGAAGGCCGCGCCTATGTCGGCTGCCTGCGCCGGGTCGAAGGCCAGCGCCTCGATCGACAGGCGAGCCGGGTCCACGATCTCGAACAGCAGTTCGCGTGCATCCACCACCTGGCCGGCGACGGCGTTGGCGCTCGCGATCACGCCCGACACGGGTGCGACCAGGGGCTCACGGCTGTTCAGGCCCACCGAGAGCGCAGCGATGCGCTCGGCCAGGCTCGTGGCCTCGCTCTGCGCGGCTTCGATCTCGCGCCGTGGCACGGTGTCGGCCAGCTCCTTCAGCCGCGCCACGCGCTGATCGGCCAGCGTGCGCGCGGCGCGAAGCTCAGCAAGTTGCGCGGCTTGCCCGGCACGTTCCAGCGCGGCGACCGAAGGCGCGACATAGGCCAGCACCTCGCCCCGCCTAACGGCCTGGCCGAGGGTCGGCAGGCCACGAGGACCGGCTTCCAGGCGCCCCGCCAACGTGGGCTGCACCTTGCCGCCGGCGTTGGGGTCCATCAGGACGCGGCCCTGCAACTCCAGCGAACGGGGCAGCGCGGCTTCTTCCACCGGCTGCGTGCGCAAGCCGAACTGCCGCTGCGCCGCCTTGGGCAGCGAGACGCTGCCGTCGGGCAGGCGCTGCGGGCCGCCGGCGGTGGCCGCAGGCGCTTCGTCACCATGGTCGTGGCCGGGGCCGGCGTGTGTCGTTGCCGACAGGGCCAACAGCAGCGCAGCGACAAAGAATGCAAGACGCTTCATGCCACCACCCCCGAACGCGCGGCGTTGCTCGAACGGCGGCGCCACAGCAACGCACCTGCCACCGCGAGGAGCAGTCCACCCCCTGCCCAGCCCCAGGCTCCCGGACCATGCGCCACGAGTTCGCCGAGCCGGCCACCCAAGGCATGGTCATGGGCGTGTTCGTCGGCATGGGCAGCGCCGTGGATGTCGAACTCGCCCGCGAGCAGGTCGATGTCGTTGCCGGCCGTCACGGTAGCCGTCAACGGGTAGACGCCTTCCTTCAGTTCCGCCGGCAGCGTGACCGTGAAGTCCCCACCCGCCGCGCCCGCTTGGGCTGCGTTCACAGGCTGCGCTCGCAGCTTCTGGCCGGCCAGCTCGAGTTCGAGCTTGGCGCCGGCCACCGGCTCGGTGGTGGCGGTGCGGTCGATGAAGATCGTGATCGTCTTGCCGTCGAGCACGGCGACCAGCTCGAACAGGTCCGAAGTGGCCACGGCGCGGGGCAAGGCCGGCCCGCTGGGCGCGGCCGGGCCTTCGTGACCGTGGTCGTGGCCCGGACCGGCCAGGGCCGGCGCGGATGCAAGCAGAGCCGTCGCGACGAGAACGGCCGCGGCGCGTACACACGCGGCCCGTACCCAGCGTCGAAGAGTGGAAAGCATGGGAACTCCGTTGAATGCGGCAGTAGGTTGGCGCGTCACTGCGGCAGCAGGCCGAGGGCCTGGCGCCATGACGAGATCGCGCGGTGCAGTTCGATGCGCGCCCGCTCGGCGGCGCGTGTGGCCTCGGCGGCCTCGGCCTCGATTCGAAGTCGGGCCGGCAGGTCGGTTTCGCCGGCTCGGTAGGACTTGTCGATGAAGCCCTGCGTCTGGCGCGTCAGCGCTGCGCGGCGCTCGCTCGCCAGGAGCGAAGCACGCGCGAAGGCCACGCGCCTGTCGGCGCCTTCGATGTCGGCTTGCAGCTTGTCCCGCTCCGCCACGAGCGCCGCCTCGGCCTCGGCCAGGTCGGCGCCGAGGCTTGCAGTCTTGGCGCGGCTGCGGTCGTCGCTGCCCAGCGGAATGCGCACGCCGAGCGTCACGGTCTGGCCATAGGGCTCGCCTGCGCCGCCCCGGTCGCGGGTGGTGAGCAGTGTGAGCTCGGGGTTGCCGCGCCGCTGCACTTGGCCCAGGGCCAAGGCGCGGCGCAGCGACTCGGCCTTGTCGGCCCAGGCACGCACGGCGGGGTGATCCATCGGCGGTGGCGAAACCGATCCTGCCGCCGAATCTGCGGCCATGGGCTCGGCTTCTGCGCCTGCGTCTGTTGTGGCCGTTGGGGGCGACGCCCCGGCGCCGACCAGCGAGCGCCAGGCTTGCACGGCCCCCGCTTCCTGTGCCCGCGCCAAGGCCACCTCGGCCTCGGCCGCCGCCGCGGCGGCTTCGGCCTGGTTCTGGTCGGCACGGGCCAGATCGCCGGCCCGCACCCGGCGCTGCACGTCGCTGGCCAGTGCCTGTGCCGAGTTAGGAGCGATGGCTTCTTTCGTGGCTCATGACATCACGAACTTGGACGGTGCCACTCGCTTGGTCACAGCCGCGGAGCAGGCGGCGCAAGCAGCGGTGACTATACT
>CAYSOD010000342.1:0-4713 GCA_964432385.1 uncultured Rubrivivax sp. | reverse complement strand
TCTCGCCCCACTTGGCATCGGGCAGGCGCACGATGGCCACCTCGGCCACGCCAGGGTGGGTGAGCAGCACTTCCTCCCCCTCGCGCGGGTAGACATTGGAGCCGCCGGAGATGTACATGTCGGACTCACGCCCGGTGATGGTGAGCAGACCCCGGGCGTCCAGCCGCCCCAGGTCGCCCGTGTGGAACCAGCCGCCGCGCAGCGCCTTGGCCGTGGCCTCGGGGTTGTCGTGGTAGCCGGCAAAGACGGCCGGGCCGCGGCAGCAGATCTCCCCGATCTCGCCTGCGGGCAGGGGCCGCCCTTCGGCGTCCAGCACCGCCACCTCCATGCCGGTGCGCGGGCGGCCGCAGGCTCCCACGTTGGCATCGGGATGATCGTCGTCGGCGTGGTGCATGTGGCGGGGCAGCACCGTGATGCAGCCCGTCACTTCGCCCAGGCCGAAATACTGCACCAGCACCGGCCCGAGCTTGCGCAGGGCGAGTTGCTGGTCGGCGCGGTACATGGGCGCGCCGGCGTAGATCAGGAACTTCAGCGACGAATGGTCATGCTCGTCCACAGCCGGATGCTCCACCAGCAGCTTCACGATGGTGGGCACGGTGAACAGGTTGCTCACGCGGTGGCGCTCGATCAGCGCCCACACCACCGCCGGGTCCATCTTCTCGCCTTCCAGCAGCACCGTAGGGGCGCCGCGCGCCACGTTCAGCAGTGCGTGGATTCCGGCGCCATGCGACAGCGGCGCCACGGCGATGGAGCAGTCGGTCTCGTCGGTGCCCGGGATCAGGTCGGCCAGGTGGTTGGTGACCACAAAGGCCATCTGACCGTGGGTGAGGATGCCGGCCTTGGGTCGGCCCGTGGTGCCCGAGGTGTAGAAGAACCACAGCGGGTCGTCGTGGGTGACAACTTCGTGGGCCGCGACGCTGGAGGGGGCTCGATGAAGGTGCTGTGCCACCAGGTCTTCGTACGCGAGCTCACCTTCGCGCGGCCTGCCGATGGCAATGACGTGCCGCAGCGCGGGCGAGGCGGCGCGGGCTGCATCCACATGTGCAGGAAACACATCCTCCGCAATCATGGCCACTGCCCCGCTGGACGAAGCGAGATAGGCGACCTCTGGCGGCGCGAGGCGGAAGTTCGTCGGCACCCACACGCAGCCCAGGCGGAAGGCCACCCAGCAGCTCTCGAACATGGCGCGGTGGTTGCGCGAGTGCACGAGGATGCGGTCGCCCTTTTGCAGGCCCAGCGAGCGCAGCGCGGCGGTCATGGCCGCCACGCGCTGTTCGATCTCGCCCCAGGTCCAGCGGGCCTCGCCCTGGATCAGACCGGGGCGGTCCGGAAAGAGCTGCGCGGTCTGGGTCAGCAGCAGGGCGAGGTTGGCGGTCTGGGCGGGGTGCATTTGGGCCATCAGTGCTGATGGGTACCAAGCACCTCGAATGCCATCTCGCGCGGGTTACCTACCTGCTTGCTGGCACCCAGCATCTCAATGCCGATGACCCGTCCCTGCTCGTCGAAGTCGAGCACCACGCCCGGGCGCACCTCGTCGCTCTCTGCCACGGGCCCAGCGCCCAGCCGGATGTACATGGCGTCAGCCTGCGGGTCGTATTCGATCTTCATGGCAAGTTCACTCCGTACTTCGAGAGCCGGCTCGTTGCGATCACCGTGATCACGCTCACCACTTTTCCTCGCTCCAGGATCACTCGAAGCAGCATAGGCCGACCACCGCGTTCGAACAAGCCCTGAACCTCTTCGCGACCTTGTTGCGCTGGCAATGAACGCCAGGGACTGCACACGACGGACTCGACCTGAGCATGACTGATGCCCCGGTCGGCCATGCGAGCCAGCGCATGATCCGTGTACCGAAGGGGCAAATCGCTGCTCATGATGCTGAGGGCATCTCCTGCCAAGCCCGTGATCGCGAACAGGTGCTTAGGCGGCCTCCAGCACGCTCAGGTAGTTGGCCACGGCCGAGCCGCCCATGTTGAAGACGGCGCCGAGCTTGGCGCCTTCCACCTGCATGTCGCCCGCCGTGCGGGACAGCTGCATGGCGGCCATCACGTGCTGCGACACGCCCGTGGCACCGATCGGGTGGCCCTTGGACTTCAGGCCGCCCGAGGGGTTGACCGGCAGTGCGCCGCCCTTGCGGGTGGTGCCGTCCAGCGCGGGCCTCGCGCCCTCGCCGCGCGGGGCCAGGCCCATGGCCTCGTAGTGCAGCAACTCGGCGATGGTGAAGCAGTCGTGCAGCTCGATGAAGCTGAGGTCTGACAGCTGCGCGCCGGCGGAGGTCAGGCCTTGCTGCCAGGCGCGCGCCGAGCCTTCGAACCAGGTGGGGTCGCGCCGCGACATGGGCATGAAGTCGTTGACCTGCGTGCGAGAGCGCCAGCGGATGGGTGGCACCTTGGCGCGCGGGCTCGGCTCCATGCTCAGCACCAGCGCCGCAGCGCCGTCGGACACCAGCGAGCAATCCGAGCGCTTCAGCGGCCCCGCCACGAAGGGGTTCTTTTCCGAGGGCGTGCGGCAGAAGTCGAAGCCGAAGTCGCGCCGCATGTGGGCGTATGGGTTGGCCATGCCGTGGGCGTGATTCTTGGCCGCGATGGCCGCCATGGCGTCGGATGGGTCGCCGTAGCGTCGCCCGTACTCGGTGGCGATCTGCCCGAAGACGCCGGCAAAGCCGGCCGGGTCGCCCGATTCTTCCTTCACGTAGGAACAGCGCAGCAGCGTGGCCGACACCTGCGGCGTGGGCAGGCCGTTCATCTTTTCCATGCCGATGACCAGCGCGCGCTTCATGCGGCCGGACTTCAGCGCGTCCACCGCAGTCCAGATGGCGGCCGAGCCCGTGGCGCAGGCGTTCTCGCAGCGCACGGCCGGTGTGTGGCGGAACGCCGGAATGGCCACGGCCGGCAGCGCGGCGGTGAAGTCCTGCGGCACGAAGCCCGCGTTGAAGTGGCCGACGAAGATGCCGTCAATCTCCTCGGGCGCCAGCCCTGCGCTGTCGAGTGCGGGCAGCGCGGCGTCGCGGATCAGCTGCTCGAGATCGACGGCGTCGAGCTTGCCAAAGGGCGTGTGGCCCCAGCCGGTGATGAGGGGGTCGGTGGTCATGGGAGGCCTCGATGAGTTGGCAATCAAAACGGGAATTTCAGCACTGAACTGGCTCCCGCGGAACGGTGGCCGCGAAGTGTAGACTCATGGTGTATTCGATATACACCATTTCCCATGCGTACCAACATCGACCTCAACGACGATCTCATCGCACAGGCCCAGCGTTTCAGCGGCTTGCGCACCAAGCGCGAAGTGGTGGACGCCGCGCTGCGGGAGTTTGTGGCCCGCCATCGGCAGCAGCAGATGCTGTCCTTGGTCGGAGAAGGCCTGATCGACCCGTCCTACGACGTGCGGCAGGTGCGTGCGGCCATGTCGCAGACCCCCTTCCTGGCCCCCTCCATCCCCGACCCAAGAGCTTGACATGGCGTTGGTGGACAGCACCGTCTGGATCGATCTGCTGAGGGGCCGCGACAGTCCAGCGGTCATGACGCTGCGGCGCTTGTTGGCCGAGGGTCAGGCGGTCACTGCACCGGTCATCCTGCAGGAGGTACTGCAAGGGGCCAGCAGCCCGGCCAATCTTCAACGTCTGCGTGAACACTTCCTCGCGCTGCCCATGGTGGAGCCGGCGCCCGGAGGCGTCACACACGCCGCAGCGGGGGAGCTGTACGCGCGCTGCCGTTGGCAAGGCGTCACGCCGCGCAGCCCGCACGACTGCCTGATCGCCCAGCTCGCCATTGAGCACGACTTGCCCCT
The DNA here is from genome assembly GCA_964432385.1 of uncultured Rubrivivax sp. GTDB lineage: Bacteria > Pseudomonadota > Gammaproteobacteria > Burkholderiales > Burkholderiaceae_C > Rubrivivax. Next base: position 930 of record CAYSOD010000342.1, on the reverse strand, counting down.
GCTGCACGACGACCGTGACTTCGTGGCGCTGGCAGGGATCGACGGACGGCTGAAGCTGATGGTCGTGGCGCCAGTGTCTTGAAGCAGTCGCAGCTGGCCGTCAACCGCCTTTGCAGCAGCTCCCGAGGTCTCGCCCTCATTAGCTGACCGGTCGGCAGAGTCTCTCAGGAGATCACTCCACCTGAGCAGCTGCCTTCAGGCCGAGCCGCCGCGCATGCAGCAGCGGCTCGCGAGTCCTCAGGCCCCAGCCGCCCCCTTCACCTTCAACCGCCACCCGTGCAGCAGCGGCTCGGTGTAACCGCTGGGTTGGGCCATACCCTTGAAGACCAGGTCGCTGGCGGCCTGGAAGGCGGCTGAGGTCTTGAGACGGCCGGTCATGGGCTGGTAGGCCTTGTCGCCGGCGTTCTGCTTGTCCACCACCTTGGCCATGCGCTTGAGGGTGTCCTTGACCTGCTGCTTGCTCACCACACCGTGGTGCAGCCAGTTGGCCATGTGCTGGCTGGAGATGCGCAGCGTGGCGCGGTCTTCCATCAGGCCCACGTTGTGGATGTCGGGCACCTTGGAGCAGCCCACGCCCTGGTCCACCCAGCGCACCACGTAGCCCAGGATGCCCTGGGCGTTGTTGTCCAGTTCCTGCTGCTTCTCGGCCTCGGTCCACTTGGGCTTCTTCACCACGGGCACGGTCAGCAGGGCTTCCAGCAGCGCGTCGCGTTCGGCTTCCAGGTCCACCTTCTCCAGGCCCTTCTCGATACCCTTCTGCACGCCGAACACATCCACCTGGTGGTAATGCAGCGCATGCAGCGTGGCAGCGGTGGGGCTTGGCACCCAGGCGGTGTTGGCGGCGGCCAGCGGGTGCGCAATCTTTTGCTGCAGCATGGCGGCCATCAGGTCGTGCATGGCCAACATGCCTTTGCCGTTCTGGGCGCGGCC
>CAYSOD010000341.1:0-4722 GCA_964432385.1 uncultured Rubrivivax sp. | reverse complement strand
GCCCTCCACTTTGAGTTGGAGGCCACGGCATGAGCGGCACCCGCAAGATATACAAGGGCGCGGTGACCTCGCAGCATGCCGTTAGGGAAGTGTTGACGATGGTGTTCGCCCAGGAGTTGTTGGCGCCCAGCAAAGAAGTCTTCATCGTCGCGCCCTGGATAAGCAATATCGTCGTCTTCGACAGTCAAATTGGCCAGTACGCCACCCTGAATCCCGAGTGGGCGAAGCGCGAGATTCGTCTGGTTGAGGTCTTGGTGGCCATCGCGGCCAACGGCACCACGCTGCACATCCACAGCCGTCCGGACGACCACAACAGAGTCTTCAAGCGCCGCATTCAAGAAGCTCTCGGGGATGCCGGTCTGCTCGATCAACTGCGCTGGACTGATCGCAATGCACTGCTACACACCAAAGGCGTCTGGACAGACCGCGTTCTGATCGACGGCTCGATGAACCTGACAGAAAGCGGTGTAGCGCTAAATGAAGAGGCCGTAACGATCTCGTTCGATCCTGAGCAGGTCGCTGCAGCCAGAGTGCACTTTGCCCTATATGAGCAGCACTGACACCCAAGTCCATCGTCAGCAGGCTGCGGCACTGCAAGCCGCGTTCTTTGCGTCGCCCAACCGCTGCAACTGCGCGACCATCAGTGACGATCCGCAGGCGCAGAGCGCGCTGCAGACCTGCTTGAAGGGTCATGCTTCGGGCGCTGTTGACCGTGGCGTGCTCTTACCTTTCCGGGAAGCGGCCGATGGACCCACGGCTTGGTTTGTCTGTGCCAGTTCGATGCAGATGCTGCGCGCGCTCCAGGACGAAGTGCGCGCATTCATTGGGCCGAGTTTTGCAGAGGAGAGGGCGCAGAGCCGGCCAATGGACACGGCGGACCAGCATGCACTGCCTATGATCGAAGCGGCAGGTTGGTATTCTTTCCGCCTGGACTCGCCTGATCCGCGCAGCGACACCCGGATGTTGAACCAGTGGCGCCTCTATGAGGATCTGCTCAGCCGCCGTCCACGGGCTCCGTCGTACATACCGAGTACGTTTCACCAGCTTCGCGCCTCGTTCGATCGCGCCTTGTTGGCACGCAATGAAGTCGCTGCCCAGGCCGCCATGGCGGCCCTGCGCGAGAGATTCGGGGTCTCAGCAGAGAACCGCCTGTACCTCGAGATTCGGTTGGCCGCTGCCTTTGAGCGCTGGGATGCCATCTCTCAGCATCCGCTGCTGCCGAGGTTGATTCACCTTCAATTGCCTCCCGAGACCTACGGCGACGTGATGGAGGCGCTGTACCGTGCACACGCCCAAGCGTTCGAGGCTGGCCCCGCGCTCGGTCCACTTCTTGACCAGTTCCGAACCGAGATCGGCGTACCGGCTCTGCCGCTCTTCAAGACCCGCCGTAGCTCTCGCCGCCCCGCGGTTCTCAAAGCCTTTGTGCTCCACGAGCTGCTGCTGGACGAACCTCAATGGGCGGTCTGTGAGCGACTCCTAAAGGAACTGCCAGTTGGCGCGTTTGGTGCGGTCGACGGATTGGTGCGCGAGCGATGCGCAAAGTCACCCCGAGCGGCTGACTTTGAAGCCGCCCGGGCGGCACTTGCGAACGAGGAGTTCGACCGAGCATGGGAGTTACTGTGGGTCCTTCCGGACAGCGTTGACGTGTTGCGGGGCCTCATCGCGTGTGCGCGGGAGTCGGCTGACCCCGACAAGGCCGCAGCGGTCCTGACTCGACTGGACACTTCGGAGACTGCCGTCCGGTCGAGCGTCGAGTCGGCATCGGCCACGCGTCTGGCGAATCTTCGCGCCAGCTTCCGACCGCCTGCGGGCCAGTCTGAGAAGGCCACCCCCTTTGTTCGTTGGCCCGATGAACCCGAAGAGCGCTATGTCGAACGTTGGGCCGAGTTTGTGCGATCGGCCGAGTCGTCAGTTCTGCTAGCAGATAAGGACCAAGTTCAGTCTGCTGTCGACTGTCTGACACACCATGCCATAGATGATCCTCGCTTATTCGAGAGACTCTACCCTCTGTGGCACGAACTGTTCATCGAACGCATCGATCCAACCCCGCTTCTGGTACCGGTCTACCTTGAGATGCTGGAGGCACTACGCGCGCGTGACGTCTTTCAGCGAACGGATCAGGAGTTGATCCACCAAGTCCTAGTGGCCATTGTTGAAACTGGAGATGACGCGTCCTACAGGCAGGCCGTGGACACGGTCTCTAAGGTCTTTGCAGACATCCGATCTCCTCAAGCCGTGGTCTGGGCTCTCGATGTCTGTGATTCATTGTCTCAGCGTAGGGTCCGCGACGTCGACGCCCGACTGAGGTTGCTCACGCAAGTTGTCCAAGCCTGTCAGGAATTTAGCTCTCGCCTCGATAGGCTCCAGGCCTGCCAAGTGCGCCTTCTGGCCAAGGAGGCTCAACTCGACCAACCCCTGCTGCCTAACGAAGATCCCTCGGTCGGTGTATCGGCACAAGCCTCCAACGAAACCCCTTATCGGATCGCGATCTACAGCCTAGACGAAGGGTCAACGCGCCGTGCTGTTGAAATCTTGAAGTCGTTACACCCCTATTGGACGATCGACATCAATTCGGACAAAGTCTGCACTGATCGACTCAAGTCGTTGGCACATAAGGCCAACGTATTTGTCTTCGCTTGGCGATGCAGCAAGCACTCAGCCTACTTTTGTGTAAAGGCAAACAGTCCGAAAGAATGCCTTGTCATGGCTCAAGGAGTGGGTACCAGTAGCTTGGTCGCAACTGCGGTCGACTACATCACTAAGCTCGAAAGCTAATGGTAGCCCCTTGGATCTTGAGCATTGAACAAGCTGAATCAACTATGTTTTTCGACCGGCAGGAGGCGCTTGATCAACAGGGACCAAACGGCTCCTCCGACTACCTTTGCTACGAATTGCATCAGCACAATTTGAGGCATGAGAGCGCCGAATGCGATTGTCGGGAAGAGTAGTGAATCGACTGCTGCGCCTGTCACGTTAGATCCATTTGCGCGCAACATCCAACTTCCCCTGAGTTTGGAAAATGTGAGCCAGTCCACAAGTGCGGCAGCGGTAAAGGCTGACGCAGACGCTATGGCAATTTGACCTGCAGCAGGGTTAAGAACGAAAGTTAACAAACCCGTGAAGGCAATCAATGAGCCCATCTGCCAGACCTTGAGCTTTACGTGTAACCAATCGCGCAAGGCAAGATCAAGTCCTATAAGGACGAACGCGTTAATGGGGGTCACACTCGGCCCGAAGGCCGCAACGGACAGGTTCGCCAGGGTCATCGCGATGGCGTAGATGGCGATAGCAATTCCAAGAGTCATGTCTTTCCTTTGTGTGCTCGGGGCCTGTAGGTTTCTTCAATCGGTGGTGCTGTAGATCTGATGCCCAGCCTTGCGCAGCGCACATGCTGGGCATTCCCCGCACCCGTATCCCCACGAGTGCCTGGTATTGCGGTCTCCGAGGTAGCAGGTATGCGTGTATTCGCGGATCAGATCAACCATGCGTGAACCTCCCAACGCTTCAGCCATACGCCAGGTCTGGGCCTTATCCAGCCACATAAGTGGTGTCTCGATCACCATGGGGCCATCAAGGCCCAGGCTGATGGCGATTTGCAAGGCCTTCAAGGTGTTGTCCCGGCAGTCTGGATAGCCCGAGTAGTCGGTCTCGCACATGCCCCCAACCAGGATCTCGAGTCCACGGCGATAGGCCACGGTGGCAGCAAAGGTTAGGAACAAGAGGTTTCGTCCTGGAACGAAGGTGTTCGGCAGGCCGTTAGCCTGCATCTCGATAGCACGACCATCGGTCAGTGCTGTGCTGCTGATCTGCCCAAGCAGGGAAAGATCGAGCAGATGATCGTCCCCGAGCTTCTGTGACCACTCTGGAAATAGGCGCCTGACTTCCCGTAGGACATCCAATCGACAGTCAAGTTCGACGGCGTGTCTCTGGCCGTATGAGAAGCCGATGGTCTCGACGAAGTCGTAACGGTCCAATGCCCATGCCAGGCAGGTTGTCGAATCCTGACCCCCCGAGTGCAGAACGAGTGCACCGCGGTTCATCCGTTTGCCACCTTTCGCGGTTTGCGTAGCGCCCGCTTCATCGCATTCACGAGGTACCGGGCTAGCAAGTCAATATCGATGGGGGTGTTCTGGATCCCATTCCAAGCGCGGTTGTCGTACTCAGCCAGCGGCCACTGACCACTGGTCCATGCAGTGTGGGGTTGAAGCATGCGCAGGCAACGCTCAAACTGGTGCCGCTGTATTGCGCTTTCTGACGAGTAAAGCAGATCCATCACAAAGCCCATAGCGACCAAACCAGCGCCGTGCCTTAGGCGAGACTGCCTTGGGGTCATGCCGTGCCATTGAGGCCCGAACACTGTAGCGACGGCAGCGAAGAATTCGTTCACGAAGTTGACTGCTCGCTCTTCACGGTCCTCGTACTGAACAAAGTCTCTGATCGCACCATCAGACGCAGAATTCATGATCAGTTTCTGAAGTGCTGTATCGCTGAGCACTCCCTTGGGATTGGTGTGTTGGCGAACTTCACCCTCAAGTGCACCTCCAGGAAGGTAGTTGAGGCGGTCTACGATCCGCGCCGCGAACTTCCGGGCTGTGAAGCGATCTGGGAGTCCCTCTACCGTGGGCAGCAGTTCGTAGATCAGCGTCTTGGGCAGTGGCCTAGTGTTATTGATCAGGACGAACTGCTGTCGAAGTTCGTTGTAGTCCTTGCACACAAGCGCGG
>CAYSOD010000340.1:0-4724 GCA_964432385.1 uncultured Rubrivivax sp. | reverse complement strand
TTCACTATTCCCGACTTCCTCGGGGCGCGCTACGAGGGCACCATCGCCCGTTTCGTGGGCATCCTGATCGCGATCCTATGCTCCTTCGTCTACGTGGTGGCACAGATCTATGGCGTGGGCCTCATCACCACGCGTCTGTCGGGCTTGGCCTTCGAGATCGGTATCTTCGTCGGCCTGGGCGGCATTCTGGTGTGCTCCTTCCTCGGGGGCATGCGCGCCGTCACCTGGACCCAAGTGGCGCAATACATCATCCTGATCATTGCCTACTTGATCCCGGTGGTGTGGCTGTCGGTCAAGCAGACGGGCGTGCCCATCCCGCAGGCGGTTTACGGCTTCCAACTTCAGAAGGTCACCGAGCGCGAGAAGCAGCTCATCGCGGACCCGAAGGAGAAGGAGGTCATCGCCGTCTTCAAGAAGCAGTCTGACGACCTGGCCGCCAAGCTCAAGGACGTTCCTGCCGCCCTGAAGGCCGACAAGGAAGCCGCCAGCAAGAAGGTGGAGGACCTCAAGGCCGCCAACGCGCCTGTGGCCGAAATCCAGGCTGCTGAGAAGGCGTTGGCCGCACTGCCCAAGGACGACGCTGCTGCCAAGGAGGCTTGGACCAGGGCCAAGGCAGCAGCAGATGCCCGGGCCAGACCATTGGCCGGCATGCCGCGCCACGCCCAGCAGTTCGCAGGCGACCCCAATGGCGATGAAAAGGCCAAGAAGACCTTCAGCGAATCCCGAGCCAACTTCCTGGCGCTGGTGTTCTGTCTGATGGTGGGCACGGCCGCGCTGCCGCACATCCTGATGCGCTACTACACCACGCCGTCGGTGAAGGAGGCACGTCAGTCGGTGACGTGGTCGCTGTTCTTCATCTTCCTGCTGTACTTCACGGCGCCGGCTTTGGCGGTACTGGTCAAGTACGAGGTGTTCAATGTGCTGGTGGGCACGCCGTTCGACAAGTTGCCAGCCTGGATTTCCGCCTGGGCCAAGGTCGACCCGACGCTGCTGTCGGTGACCGACGTCAACAAGGACGGCATCTTCCAGCTCGGCGAGATGCGCATCGGTGGCGACATCATCGTGCTGGCCACACCGGAGATCGCGGGTCTTCCCTATGTGATCTCGGGTCTGGTGGCTGCGGGCGGTCTGGCTGCTGCCTTGTCCACGGCCGACGGCCTGCTGCTGACGATCGCCAATGCGCTGTCGCACGACCTGTACTACAAGATGATCGATCCGAACGCCCCGACCTCGCGCCGGGTGATGATCTCCAAAATCCTCTTGTTGGTGGTGGCGCTTCTGGCGGCGTGGACGGCCTGGCACGTGCAGGTCAGCAAGCTGGCTGACATCCTGTTCCTCGTATCCGCGGCCTTCTCGTTCGCGGCAGCCGGCTTCTTCCCAGCCCTCGTGCTGGGGGTCTTCTGGAAGAGGGCCTCCCAGTGGGGAGCGATTGCAGGCATGTTGGCAGGCTTCGGTGTGACGGCCTACTACATGATCATGAACCACCCCTGGCTGCGATCGGTCTTCGACGTGACCTCACCCGTGGAGCTGTGGGGAGGCATCCTGCCGATCTCGGCCGGCGTCTTCGGCGTTCCCGTCGGCTTTGCGGTGATCATCATCGTCAGCCTGGTCACGCCGGCCCCGAAGGCTGAGGTTCAGGAGCTGGTGGAGCACGTTCGCTACCCGAGCCTGAACACCAGCCGGGCCTGAGCATAGAGAGCCGGCCGCGCAGCGATCTGCAGCTGCGCCCAACGGCAGGCCCTCTGACAACCGCAACGCCCTTGGGAGCGATCCTGAGGGCGTTGCCCATTTTCAGCCTACAATCTTGGGCTTTTCGCCTTGCTGCACCCGTGTGAGTTGACGCTTTCGGGGCAGCTTCCTTTCACGGAATCCACAAGGAGTGTTCATGCGTCACTACGAGATCGTTCTGTTGATCCACCCGGATCAGAGCGAGCAGGTTCCAGCGATGCTGGAGCGTTACAAGACTCTGGTTACCAACGCCGGCGGCAAGGTGCACCGTGTCGAGGACTGGGGTCGGCGTCAGCTGGCCTACATGATCCAGAAGCTCGCCAAGGCTCACTACCTCTGCCTCAACATCGAGTGCGGCCACGAGACCCTCACGGAGTTGGAAACCGGTTTCCGCTTCAATGACGCCGTGCTTCGCCACCTGACCGTGGCCAAGTCCAAGGCCGAGACCGCGCCTTCCGTCATGATGAAGGTGGTAGAGCGCGAGGAGTCCCGCAAGGCGACCCAGGAGGCACAAGCCTGAGGGCGCGCGCGGCCGCTGCCTGGCTGACGGGCCTGTCATGAACCGGTTGGTTCTTCAGGCCTCGCTGGCCGAGCGGGGAGCGCTTCGTTACACACCCGCCGGCTTGCCGGCACTCGATCTGCAGTTGCAGCACGGGTCCGAGGTGTCTCACGAGGGGCAGGCTCGCAAGGTGGCGCTCGAGATGCGTGCTCTGGTGATCGGCTCGCTGGTGTCCCAGGTCTCCCAGCTTCCGCTGGGCACCTCCTGCACCTTTTCCGGTTTTCTGGCGCCAGCGCGAAACGGCCGCGGCATTCTGTTTCACATCACGGATCTGGCTGCTGAGTGAGTCAGGCCCGCCCACACGTAACGTTCAAGTTTCAAGGAGTTCACCATGCCCCCACCACGCGGTAAAGGCAAGTTTTCCAAGGACAAGCGCCCCAAGCGCAACCAGCAGTCGCTGCTGTTCCGCCGCAAGCGCTTCTGCCGCTTCACCGTGGCTGGCGTCGAAGAGATCGACTACAAGGATGTCGACACCCTGCGTGACTTCATCGGTGAGAACGGCAAGATCACGCCTGATCGCCTGACCGGCACGCGCGCCATCTACCAGCGGCAACTGACCACCGCCATCAAGCGTGCGCGCTTCCTGGCCCTGGTGCCGTACTCTGACCTCCACAAGGTCTGAGGAGACTGACATGCAAGTGATTCTTCTGGACAAGGTGGCCAACCTGGGGAACCTCGGCGACGTCGTCAAGGTCAAGGACGGCTACGCCCGCAATTTCCTGATCCCCACTCGCCGCGCTCGCCGAGCGACCGATGCGGCCCTCAAGGAGTTCGAAGCCCGGCGCGCCGAACTGGAGCGCGTGGCGGCAGAGAAGCTGGCGGCTGCCCAGACGCTGGGCGCGCAGATCTCCGGCAAGGTGGTTCGGATTGCTCAAAAGGCCGGTGTGGACGGGCGCCTGTTCGGCTCCGTCACCAACCACGACATCGCCGAAGCGCTGACCAAGATGGGCATGAGCGTGGCCAAGGCGCAAGTGCGCATGCCGGCTGGCCCGCTGAAGACCGTGGGTGAGTACGCCGTGTCGGTGGCAGCGCACACCGACGTGGTCGTCGACGTGACCGTTCAGGTGGTTGCACAGGCCGACTGAGCCTGTGGTGTGGAGCCTGGCGTCTAGGGCGCCAAGCTCCACCGGTCCACGTTGACCAAGGCCGGCAGATGCCGGCCTCTTTGTTCCGCGTGAGGCTTGCGTGTTCGTTTGCACGGTCTGGTTCCGCTTGCGCACGACCTCCGTCGGCAACGCCTTGGCGCGTCCTGCCTGGCCGCTGCCACCCGGCTAGCGGCTGCCAGCAGGGAAACTGCCGGCCCGCGTGGGCACAGGCGGCTCCTAGAATGCCGCGCACCCCTAAAGCAGGAGAAACGCGCCATGGCCACCCCGAGACGCGCTGCGGCTTCTGCCGCCGCGGACACCGGACCTCAGAGTCCTCGCGTGTTGAAGAAGTACCCGAACCGGCGCCTGTACGACACCCAGTCCAGCAGTTACATCACGCTCACCGATGTCAAGCGCATGGTGATGAAGGCCGAGCCTTTCGAGGTACGCGATGCCAAGACGGGTGAAGACCTTACACGCAGCATCCTGTTGCAGATCATCCTGGAAGAGGAAACGGGCGGGGTACCGATCTTCTCCACGCAGATGTTGGCTCAGCTGATTCGCTTCTATGGCCACGCCATGCAGGGGATGATGGGGGCCTACCTGGAGAAGAACCTGCAGACTTTCGTGGAGTTGCAGGCCCGAATGGCGCAGCCTGCCAAGGGTTTGTACGACCCGGCGGCCTTCACGTCTGAAGCCTGGACGCAATGGCTGCAGGGCCAGTCCCCCGCGATGATGCAGAACCTGATGGGCCAGTACCTGGAGCAGTCCGGGTCTTTGTTTGCCCAAATGCAGGAGCAGTTGCAGCGCAATTCGGCGGGCCTCTTTGCGGGCATGCCGGGCTTCAAAGCCAAGCCCGCCTCTGAATCTTGACCGGACGTCACCGACTGGGCGGCCTGGCCTCGCCCTGGAGTACCCCTGAATGACCGACCCCACCCTGCCGGCTGCTGCCCGCCCGGCACCCAGCATCGGTTTTGTCTCGCTGGGTTGCCCCAAGGCCCTTACCGACTCGGAGCTCATCCTGACCCAGCTGCGCGCCGAAGGCTACGAGACCCGCAAGACCTTCGCTGGGGCGGACCTGGTCATCGTCAACACCTGCGGCTTCATCGACGACGCGGTCAAGGAGAGCCTGGACACGATCGGCGAGGCCCTGGCGGAGAACGGTCGCGTCATCGTGACCGGCTGCCTGGGCGCCAAGCAGGGGCAGGGGGGCGGCAACCTGATCCGAGAAGTGCATCCGAAAGTGCTGGCCGTGACCGGACCGCACGCCACGCAGGAGGTGATGCAGGCCGTGCACCAGCACGTGCCCAAGCCGCACGACCCGTTCATCGACCTCGTGCCCGAGGCCCGAG
>CAYSOD010000339.1:0-4725 GCA_964432385.1 uncultured Rubrivivax sp. | reverse complement strand
ATGAACATGATCAGCAGCACCAGCATCACATCGATCAGCGGCGTGGTGTTGATGTCCACCATCACGTCGCCGTCATCGTCAGCCGAGGAGGATCCGACATTCATTCCCATGGTCGTGGTTCTCCTGCGTTCTCAGTTCAAGCGCGCGCCCGCGCCAGCGGGGGGCTCGGTGATGAAGCCCACCTTCAGGATGCCCGCGCGCATGCAGGCCATGTTCACGCGGCCCACGGGCTCCCAACGCACACCCGAGTCGGCACGGATGTGCACCTCGGGCTGCGGGTCCTTGACGGCTTCTTTCTTCAACCGGACCACCAGGGCCTCGAAGTCGGGTACGCGCTCCGTGCCCCAGAACACCTCGCCATCCCGGTTCACGGCAATGACCACGTTCTCAGGCTTGGTCTGCAGCGGGATGTTGCGTTCCTTGGGAAGGTCGAGCTTGACGGTCTGCGTCACCACGGGCACGGTGATGAGGAAGATGATCAGCAGCACCAGCATCACGTCCACCAGGGGCGTGGTGTTGATGGTGTTGTTCAGCTGGTCTTCGCCGTCGTCGGCGGCCGCGCCTACGTTCATGGCCATGGGCAATCTCCGCTTGGGGAGCCCGCGGTTCGGGTGAACCGTGCGGGCAGGTCAGTGCGTTGCGGGGAGCGAGGCTTCAGCGCTTGCCGGCGATCAACACGCTGTGCAGGTCGGCAGCGAAGGCACGGGTGGCGTCCATGATGGCCTTGTTGCGGCGGATCAGCCAGTTGTAGCCCATCACCGCGGGCACCGCCACGGCCAGGCCGATGGCCGTCATGATCAGCGCCTCACCCACCGGGCCGGCCACCTTGTCGATGGACGCCTGACCGCTGATGCCGATCTTCACCAGGGCGTTGTAGATGCCCCAGACGGTACCGAACAGGCCGACGAACGGTGCGGTGGAGCCGACCGTGGCCAGGATGGCCAGGCCGCCCTGCAGACGGCTTTGCACGCTGCCCACGGCGCGGTCGATGTTCATGCTCACCCAGGTGTGGCGGTCGATGGTCTCCACCATCGTGCCCTCGTGGTGGTCATCGGCTTTCAGCGCCTGCTCGGCGATGAAGCGGCTGGCCGAGCCTTCCTCCAAACCCTTGACACCTTCCTTCACCGAGGAGGCCTTCCAGAACGCCTCGGTGGAGTTGCGCGCACTCTTGAGCATCTTGCCCTGCTCGTAGAGCTTGGTGAAGATCACGTACCAGCTGCCCATGGACATGATCAACATGATGATCAGCGTGCCGTGTGCCACGGCGTCGCCCTGCGTCCACAGGGCCTTCAGGCCATAGGGGTTCTCCACGGCCTCTTCGGTGACCGCGGGCTTGGCGGCAGCCGGCGCCGCAGCGGCCGCTGGGGCGGATGCACCGGCCGCCTGTGCGGCTGCAGGCGTGGGGAGCGTGGCGGCCAGGGTGGTGGCCGTGATCAGGACCGCCGCGAAGGACGCGCGCACGAGGGAAATCAAGGACATGGTGCCTCCAGGGAAAAGGGCGCGGACGTTGCAGCGATGCGCCGAAAGAACAAATGAGTGAGGTGAGGGATTTGTGGGGTGGGAACGGCGGGTGCTGGCGTGCGGATCACTCGAGCTTCCAGACGTACTCCACTTCGAAGGTGCCGCCCACGGCCTTGCCGGTTTCGTCATTGCCGGGCTTGAAAGTGCACTCGCTGAGCTTGCTCAGGGCCACGCGGTCGAGTTGCCGATGCTCGCGTGAGGAGCCTGCGGGCTTGACCACTTCGGCATTGGACAGCTTGCCCGTGGCATCCACCGTGAAGCGGATGCGGGTGGTGCCCGTGGCCTCGGCCCGCACGGCAGCAGCCGGGTAGTCCTCGTTCTTGGGTGCGCAGGCGGCGACGTTGCCTATGGCGGGCTTGGCTGCCACGCGCGGTGGCGGTGCGGGCGGTGGCGGGGGTGGTGGGGCCGGCGGAGCGGGTGGCGCCGCCACCGGTGGTGGCGCGATCCGCACCGGTGCAGGCGGTGGCGCCACCGTGGTGGTGGTGATCACGGGGGCCACCGTCGGGGGAGGATTGACCACCACTTCCGGCGGCGGGACGAAACTCGGCGGCGGCGGCGCAAACTTGGGCGGCGGCGGCAGGTTTTCCGGCGGCGGCGGCGGAGGCGGTTTGACCTCCTCGATGATCTTGGTCTCGATGGGGCCCTTGATCACCTCGACCATGCGCTGGGCAAGGCCGTTGAGCAGAGCCCAGCCCAGCAACACGTGCAGGCCCAGCACAACGCCGATGCCCACCATGTGCTTGCCCGGATTGCGTTGTTCCTGGCCAAAATCCACTTGCTTCCTCCGTGGACCGGCCCGGGGTCGGGGCGTCCAGTGCGTGTACGGGTGGGTCGATTGTCCAGCGAGGACAGGCTCGCCTTTCTTTGCGGGCCGGACTATAGCCTGAGCGTGCTCCGCGCCGTGTCAGGGACTCACCCTAGGCCACCCTGACTAGGGTAGTTTTGTTACACGTTGGCGGCATGCTGCATCGAGAAGTTCGAGCGCGTCTTTGCCAGAAGGGTTGACCCTCTGTGTTCTGTGCGACGAGGCGCTACAAGTAGAAAAACTACTTCTCTGCATCCGCCTGCGGGATCGTCTGATGGGTGATGCCTTCGAGGATGCCTGGCAGGGCTGCCGGCCGTGCGTTCACTGTGCGTTCCATGTGCGTTCACTGTGCGTTCACGGGCTGCTTGCCACGCCATCCCGGCGCGGGTCGGCCGCACCCACCCAGCCGTTGCCGGCTCGCCGGATGTAGACCTGGCCGCTTTGCAGGCTCACCATCTCCACGGCATGGCCCTGGGCCTGCAGTCGCGCAGCCTGCTCCTCCAAACCTCGCCCACGCTCCACTTGCAGCACGCCCGGTGTGGCCGTGGTGACGTGGGGCCGTGCCACGGCCTGGGCAGGGGTGCGTCCGTTGGCCAGCATGTCCATGAGGCTGCCCGCCACATAGTCGACGATGGGCCCGCCGCCGGCCGATCCGCCGGCCAGCACCGGCCGCCCTTCAGTATCGAAGGCGATGGTCGGTGCCATGGACGTGACCGGCCGCTTGGCCGGCGCCATCTGGTTGGCCAGGACTTGTCCTGGCCGCGGCGCCGCCGAGAAGTTGGTCATGGCGTTGTTCAGCACGACGCCGTCGAAGGACAGTCGCGCTCCGAAGTTGAGGTTGTTGGTGGTGGTCACGGACACCACGTTGCCCTGCCGGTCGGCCACTGCGATCTGGCTGGTCTGGCTGAAGGTGGGCCCAGCGTCGGGCACCGCCTGGGCTGTGACGGCGTGCGCCCTGGAGGTGCAGCCATCGGCCGCGCAAGGCTTTGCGCCGGCCACGGGCTCTGTGTCGGCTGGATTCAATGGCCGGGGCACCGTCGTCGTGGTCATGCCCGCGGGCCGCCCTGCGGCCGGCTCGGACATCGACCGTGCCGGGTCGATCAGCAGTGCGCGCTCGCGTACGTAGGGCTGCGATACCAGTTCCTGTGTGGGCACGCGCACGTGATCGGGGTCGCCCACATGCAGCCGCCGGTCGGCCTGGGCCAGCTTGCCGGCTTCGGCAAACAAATGCAGGAAGCCCGGGTCGTTGAAATCAAGCGGCCCACTCGTCCGGACTGCGTCCACCATCTGCAGGATCTGCAGCACCGCCATCCCTCCGAACGAGGGCGGGGGCGTGGTGCACACCCGGTAGGCTCGGAAGGGCGCGCATAGGGGTTCCCTGACAACGGCCCGGTAAGCTCCGATGTCCTCAGCGGTCATCAGGCTGGGTCGAAAGCCTTGCTGTGCGGCTTCGAGCAGGCCGGAGGTGCCGCGCTGGACCATCCAGGCCTCGGGCCCCTTGTTACCGATGTCGCGCATCGTTTGGGCGTAGGCGGGGTGTCGGATGGGGGTTCCCACGGGCAGCGGTCGCCCATCGGGATCGAAGTACAAGCTGAAGGCCGCCCGCAACTCCGCAGCCCCTGCGGTGGGGGTGAGCACGGTATGGAGGTAGGGCGGCATCGGAAAGCCACGCTCGGCCCTGTCCAGCGCAGGGCGCACCAGTTCGCGCCAGGCCAGACGGCCATGCTGCTGGTGGGCCAGGATCAGGGCGGGCAAGGCTCCGGGCACCCCCACCGAGCGTCCGCCGCGCTGAGAGGGTTCTGAGGGCAGCAGTCGCCCGTCAACATCGGTGCGCAGGCTGGCGGTGGTGCGCGCCGGAGCGGCCGCCAGCCCGTCAATGGCACTCAGCCGCTTGGTGGCCTCGTCCCAATGCAGCATCAGCAACCCGCCGCCCAAGCCCGAGGACTGCGGCTCCACCAGACCCAGCATCAGTTGCGCGGCGATCGCCGCGTCCACGGCCGAGCCACCCTGCGCCAGCATTTGCAGGCCCGCCTCGGTGGCCAGGGGGTGGGCGGTGGCCACCATCTGGGCGGGTAAAGGTCGAGCAGTTTCTCCAGGCGCGGCCGCTACAGGCGCTGCATGAAGGCTCTGGCCGCTGGCGGTGGGTGCCTTGTCCAGCCCCGTGGAAGTGCAGGCGCTCAACAGGCACCACACCAACCACCCTGCGAGCCGTCCGACCACGGGTCCGAAGTGCGGGCCCAGCGCCCGGGCGGCTGCAGGCACGGACTGCGAAGCGGTTGACTTCATGAGCGGATGGCGGCGGGACGGGTCGCAAGGAAAACGGGCTGGATCACTTGCGTGAGCCAGCCCGCTGGGACCGTGGTGCCGGTGAAGAGAGTCGAACTCCCGACCTTCGCATT
>CAYSOD010000338.1:1420-4741 GCA_964432385.1 uncultured Rubrivivax sp. | reverse complement strand
TGGCCCACTGGTCCAGGCGGCTGCGTCGGCCATCGGACAGCGGCACGTCCAGGCGCGCGAGTTCCTGCGCCGTCTGCACGGTGGCCACGGTGCGCACCGATTGTTCAGCGCCGCCCAGGTCGGTGCGGCCGCCAGCGGCGTCCTGCTGCACCTCCCGCAAACGCCGGGAGACATCAGCCGCCGTGACGTTCAGCGCCAGCAGCCGCGCCGGATCCAGCTCAACCCGCACCTCACGCTGCACACCACCCACGCGCTGCACACTGCCCACACCGCGCACGCTCAGCAGGGTCTTGGCCACCGTCTGGTCGACAAACCAGCTCAAGGCCTCGTCGTCCATGCGGGTGGACGACACGGTGTACGTCAGGATGGGCACGCCCGCCAGATTCATCTTGCTGATGACCGGATCGCGCAGAGCACCGGGCAGGTCGGAGCGGACGCGGGCCACCGCATCGCGCACATCGTCCACCGCCTCCTGCGTGGGCTTTTCCAGCCGGAACTCCACCGTCACCGTGGCCACGCCGTCCTGCACCTTGGTGTAGATGTGCTTCACGCCTTGCAGGGTGGCCACCGAGTTCTCGATCTTGCGGGCCACCTCGGTTTCCAGCTGCGCCGGTGCTGCACCTGGCAGCGCGGCCGTGACCGTCACCGTCGGCAGGTCGATGTCGGGGAAGTTCTGCACCTTCATGGCGCGGAAACCCAGCAAACCCGCCAAGGTCAGCATGACGAAGAGCAACACCGAGGGGATCGGGTTGCGGATGCACCAGGCCGAGACGTTCATCGCGAGGCCCCGGGTCGCGCGGGCTTGGCCGCAGCTCCTGCGGGCGTGGCACCCGGTTTTGGGGCCGTCGCCGGGGCGGCGACGGGGGCGGCTGTGGGCGCTGGGTCGACCACGCGCACGGTGTCGCCGTCGGCGAGGAAGCCGGCGCCGGAGGCCACCACCCGCGCGTCGGGGGCCAGCCCGCCCGTGACCTCCACGCGATCTGCCTCCCTTCGGCCCGTGCTCACCTTGGTCTGCCTCACCTTCTGGTCGGCTCCAACGACAAAGACCCAGCTGAAACCGTCGCGCAACAGCACCGCAGATTGCGGCAGCATCAAACCTTCGGCTTGCCCGGCCTCGAACTCACCGCGGGCGAACTGCCCGGCCTTCAAGCCGGAGGCGCCCAGGCCGGCGGCCAGCTCCACGAAGACCAGACCGTTGCGCGTGGCCGGGTCCACCGTGGGGGCCACCATGCGCACCCGGCCCGTTACCGCCTCGGCGCCCACGGGGCTCAAGCGCACGCGCTGGCCTAAGCGCACACGGCCCAGGTCCACGGCCGGCACTTCAGCACGCCACTCGAGCCGGCCTTGCCGGATCAGACGAAAGAGCTCCTGACCGGGAGGGGCCACCGAACCCACGGTCGCCGCGCGCGAGGAGATCACGCCGTCATCGGGCGCCAGCACCTGACCTTGGGCCAGCCGCAGCTCCTGCGCGTGCACGGCGGCGCGCTGGGCTTCCAGGCGGGCTTTGAGCGTACGCTCTACCGTCAGGGCTTGCGTGAACTGCTGTGCGCTGATCATGCCGCTGGGCTGAAGTTCCCGTGCTCGCTGGGCGTTGGCCGCGGCCTCGGTCAGCGAGGCCTCGACCTCCAGCACCGCGGCGCGCTGTTGAGCGAGGTCGGCTTCCGCCACCCGGGTATCAAAGCGAGCCAGCAGTTGGCCTTTGCGCACGCGGTCGCCCACCTGCACCAGCACCTCTGACAACCGCCAGCCACCGCCCTCGGCCCCCACGCTGGCCTCCTGCCAAGCCTGCACCGTGCCCGTGGCGGCGAAGGTTGTGCTCAGCAGGGCGCGCTGCGCCGAGGTGACCGTCACGGTCAAGGCGGGGCGGGCCGCCGGCGCCGCAGCCGTCAACTTGTTTGAATCGGCTGCTGCCAGCGCCGTCTGAGGGGCCCAGATCGGCACGCTGGCGCACAGGGCCAGTGCACAAAGCGGCGGTAGACGGAGCATCGGTTTCTTGTTCACGGAAATGCTTTCAAAAGCCTTCAACACAGATCAGATTGAACAGCCTGAACCGGCTCCCAGGTCTTGGCAGCCTGGGTGGCTGGGCTGGCCCAATCGCACCGCCTGCGCCGGCATACGGGGCGGCTCAGGGCTGCGCAGGACTGCGATCGCCCTTCAGCGGCGGCGGCACAGGCAAACCCGTCTTCAGCACCTCGTGCAGCGCGCGCTCACAAGCCGCCAGCCCGTCGGCAGCCTCGGCCCATGCCGACTTGAAGGCCCGATCAGCCTCCTCCAGGTCGGGCGCGGCAGCCACCTTGGACGGCCGGAACTGAGCGAGACGGTCCAGAGACTGTTGCACACCCGACTGCAACTGAACCAACTCCTGAAGGTAACCCGCCGGGCCTGGCCCGCCTTGCGCCAGGGCTACCTGCAGGGCGACGGCTTCAGCAGACTCCCCATTAAGGGACTCGGGCAGGGGCTCGAACGTGAAAGCTGCGAGGTCTGAAGCGTGGGCTGAAGCGTCGACTGCAGCTTGGGCGCTGGGCAGGCAAGCCGCCAGACGAGCCACACACCCAGCCGACGGCTCGGTCAGGAACCCGGCGGCAAACTGGTGCAGGACGCGCCGGACTTCATCGGCCGCCGCCGTGAAGAGCTGCGAGGCCGCTTCAGGCGTCAGACGAGGCGATGGGGCGGAGGGTGGCTGCACAGCAGACGTGGACCAAGCCAGCAGCACCGCCTCGAACAAGGTGGCCAGCGAGGCCAAGGCCTGGTGGCCGATCTTCTCCGCCCCCAGCGCGAGCACGCGAGCCTGAGAGGCTGCAGCGTCCGGCAGGGGCTGCGTGGGTTCGATCGACCATTCCGACAGGAGCATGGCCAGCTGGCGCGAGGCCTCGTCGGCGTCATTGAGAAAGGCGTTGAAGGCCGGGATCTCCAAACGCAAAGAACCGATGACCTTGACCTCGTCGTCTGGCGCAGCGGCCTGGTCGGCGTTGGCTGCCAATCCCCAGGATGACAGGTCCAGGTCCGCCGCCGAGGGCAGGCCCGGCACGGCATCGGCCAGCGAGCGCCGCAGGCCCGACGCAGCCGACGCCACAGTGCCGGGCGGCTCAGGCAGCAGGTCCGCACCGACCGGCATGTCGGGCAGGCCAAGTGGTAGCCCGGAGGCGCCGGCAGGCGCAGCCTCTGCGGCAAGGGAGCCCTCCTCGACACGCTCATCGCTCCCATGAGCTTGGGCTTCTTCCACAGCGGTGGCGACTGGGGGCGCTTGGGAACCCAAGCTCAACCCGTGAGCCTCAGCAAACCGCTGCAGGCGCGGGCCGGGGGCTGGGGCGCCGTCAACGC
>CAYSOD010000338.1:0-1320 GCA_964432385.1 uncultured Rubrivivax sp. | reverse complement strand
GGCGGCGTGAAGGGGTCTGGCGGCAGGTCCACCCAGGAGTGCCGAGCCGGCCACAGATCGGCGGGATGCACCCGGTCAGCGCCAGCCAGGTGCTGCACGGCCCGGTGCAGCGGAAAGAGGTCCACCGCCACGCGCACGGGGTCTGCGGCAGGCTGCTGCGCATGTTCCAGCACCGCCTGCAGCGCACGCCCGATGGCCCCGCTGGCCTCGCTGCCCTGCAGGCTGGGAATGGCCTGCATGCGCTGCCAGGCTGCGGCACAACCCTCCACCACGAGGGCCAGCGGCACCTGACCGCAAGACCTCAAGGCCTGCGCACACGAGCGCAACGAGTCGGACACTGGCTCGCCTTGCCCAGGGAAGTCGGGCGGTACACCCGTGGACAGGACGTCGGTCGGCACGGGCGCAGTGGCCGTGCCCACAAGGAGCTGGGCGTCCTGCAAGCTCGCGAGGACCGCCGAGTACGGCCCGGGAAAGTCGGGGGCCTCAGGCGCCATCACGCATGCCCCGGGGCCTGTGCCCAGTAAAGGGAGCCACCCGCCACGCAGGCCGCTTCACAAGCCCTCAGATGCTCAAATCTGAACCATCTCGAAGTCTTCCTTGCGAGCGCCGCACTCCGGGCAGGTCCAGTTCATGGGCACGTCGGCCCAGGCCGTGCCGGGTGCGATGCCATGCTCCGGATCCCCGGCGGCCTCGTCGTAAATCCAGCCGCAGATCAGGCACATCCAGGTACAGGGTTCGCTCACGGTGGCTTCACAAGGTGGTCACTACAATGGGTTGCAATTGTAGCCACCGGGGTCCCGCCGGGGTCGTGAGACCAGCCCTCTGCGGGATGACCGTGCTGCACAAGCCTGCAGCCCAGCACTCCCTGTCGAACCACTGAACCCGCCCTGGTCTTGCACGCCTGCGGTCCGCACGCCCGATGAATTCCGACGCCCACGACCACGCCGACACCCAGGAGCCCGGGCAGGAAGCGCCACCGCCAGCCTGCGTGATGAGCTTCAACGTGAGCGACGCCAGCGGTGCGGGGGGCGTGGCGGGTGATGTGGCCACGATCGCCGCCATGGGCGCCCACCCGCTGCCGGTGGTCACCACGATCCTGATGCGCGACACGGCGGAAATCTTCGACCACCACCCGATCGATGATGAGGCCGTGATCGAGCAGGCGCGCTCCATCCTGGAGGATGTGCCCGTCTCGGCTTGGAAGGTCGGCTTTCTCGGCTCCGCCGACACCGTGGCCGCCGTGGCTGAGATCCTGTCGGACTACGCCGAGGTCCCGCTGGTGGCCTACATGCCCGACCTGAGCTGGCTGGACGAAGACCA
>CAYSOD010000337.1:0-4749 GCA_964432385.1 uncultured Rubrivivax sp. | reverse complement strand
GCCGGACCAGACCGAGGCTTTCCGCCAGACGCTGGCGCAGGCCGGGGTTCAGCGTTACGACTGGTACCCCATGATCCGCGGGCGCCTGGTGGCCATCAACGCCCAGCCGGTGCAGGCGCAAGCCTTTGCGGGGGATCGCGCGCAGCGCCTGGTGGAGCGGGAGTTCAACCTGAGCCACGCCGTGCAGTTGCCCGAGGGCAACCCGGTGGTGGCCGGCCGCTGGACACCCGAGGAGGCCGACGGACTGAGCGTGGAGGAGGGTCTGGCCAAGACCCTGGGCCTGAAGCTGGGCGACCGCCTGACCTTCGACATCGCCGGGCAGCCCTACGAAGGCCGCATCACCAGCCTGCGCAAGGTGGACTGGGGCTCCATGCGCGTGAACTTCTTCGTGCTGTTTCCGCGCTCGGCGATGGCCGCGGAGGTGCCCGTCACCTGGATCAGCGCCTTTCGTGCCCCGCCGCAGCGGGGTTTCGACAACGCGCTCAGCCGGGCTTTCCCCAACGTGACCAATGTGGACGTCTCAGCCTCCATCGCGCAGGTGCAGCGGGTGCTGGACCAGGTGATTCGAGCGGTGGAGTTTCTCTTCGGCTTCACGCTGGCCACAGGCCTGGTGGTGCTGTTTGCTGCCGTGACGGCCACGCGTGAGGCCCGCTCACGGGAGTACGCCTTGATGCGCGCCATGGGGGCGAGCCGGCGTCTGCTGGCCACCGTGCAGCGGGCCGAACTCCTGGGGGTGGGGGCCTTGGCAGGCCTGCTGGCCTCGCTGGTGGCCGTGGCCGTGGGCTGGCTCTTGGCCCGGTACGCCTTCGAGTTCAGCTGGAACCCCACGCCCTGGGTGCCCATGGCGGGCACCTTGGCCGGTGCACTGCTGGCCTGGGCGGCAGGCTGGTGGGGTCTGCGCGGGGTGTTGCGCCGGCCGGTGGTGGAGTCCTTGCGCGCGAGCGCTGCCTGAGGGCAGCGCCCTTCGGCGCAACCTCAGACGCGCGCCGTGTCGATCAGCCCCATCTCGGCGCTGGACATCATGGAGGCGATGTCCACCAGGATCAGCATCCGCTCGGTGTCACCACTCTTGATGGAGCCGATGCCGGTGATGAAACTCATGTCGATGGCCGTGTTGAGTTCCGGCGAGGGCTTGATGTCGCCCGCGGTCAGCCGGATCACGTCAGACACCGAGTCGACCACCGCGCCAATGACGCGCCCGTGCACGTTCAGCACGATGACCACCGTGAAGGTGGTGTACTCCACCGTCTCGCAGCCCAGCTTGATGCGCAGGTCCACGATGGGGACGATCACGCCGCGCAGGTTCACCACGCCCTTGATGAAGGGAGGGGAGTTGGCGATGCGCGTGGGCTGCTCGTAGGAGCGGATCTCCTGCACGCGCAGGATGTCGATGCCGTACTCCTCGGTGCCCAGACGGAAGGTGAGGTACTCGCCCTCGTCGGCGAGCACCTGCTGGTGCGCTGCGGCTTGAGCGGAAAGGGCGGCGGTGCTGGCTTGCATGTGTTGATCCTCAGTGTCCGTGGAGGCGGAAGGTGCCCACCACTTGGGAAAGCCTTCCGGCCTGTTCTTTCAGGCTCTCGGCCGCGGCGGCAGATTCCTCCACCAAAGCCGCATTTTGCTGCGTCATCTGGTCCAACTGGCTGATGGCCCCATTGATCTGCCCGATTCCGGCGCTTTGCTCGGAGGTGGCGGCGGTGATTTCACCGATGATGTCCGTGACACGTTGTACCGAGGCCACGATCTCGGTCATGGTGGAGCCTGCCTCCTTCACCAGCTTGGAACCTGTTTCGACCTTGGCCACGCTGGTGCCGATCAGCCCGGTGATCTCGCGCGCAGCCTCGGCCGAGCGCTGGGCCAGGGAGCGTACCTCGCCCGCCACCACCGCAAAGCCGCGCCCCTGCTCACCAGCGCGCGCGGCTTCGACCGCGGCGTTCAGCGCAAGGATGTTGGTCTGGAAGGCGATACCGTCGATGACGCCAATGATGTCGGCGATCTTGCGGGAGCTGGCGTGGATGTCGTCCATGGTCGAGACCACGCGGGCTACCACATCCCCTCCGCGTTGGGCCACATCGGCGGCGGAACTCGCCAACTGGTTGGCCTGCCGGGCCGCGTCAGCCGACTGCGCCACGTTGCCCGTGAGCTGCTCCATGGAGCTGGCTGTCTGCTGCAGACTGCTGGCCGTCTGCTCTGTGCGGTTGGACAGATCTGTGCTGCCAGAGGCGATCTCGGACGATGCTGTCTGGATGGACTGGGCGGAATCACCCACCTCTGCGATGAGCCGCCGCAGGGCGTCTTGCATGGAGTCCAGAGCGCGCAGCAACTGAGCGGCTTCGTCGTAGCCCTCATGCCGAACGTTACGAGTCAAGTCTCCTGAGGCGATGGCCTGTGCCAGGGTCTGCGCGTAGGTGATGGGGCTGGTGATCGAGCGCGAGTTCATCAAGGTCAAGGGCACGACCACAAGGACCACCAGCACCAGCATGCCGCAGAACACCCACAGCGTCTGGGTCATCGTGGTGGCCACCTCGGCCTGGGTCTTCTTGCCTTCGGCGTCCACGATGGCGGCGATCTTGCCCACGTCGGCCTCCACCTCTGCTATGGAGGCTCTGGCGCGTGACAGGCGCTGTCCGGCGACCTTGGCGGAGTCAAAGGCGCCCTTGGCGAGTTGCGCCAGCACGGGCTCCGACTCCTGCACATAGCTGTCCAGGCGTGCGAGGGCGGCGCGCGCGATCGGGTTGTCCTCGTCTTCCTCACCCTCCAGCATCCCCTTCAGGGCGCCGCGGGTCTGCTCGATGGACCTCTTCCATGCGTCGTGTTGCCCAGGAAAGGCTGACGGATTGTCGAAATCCAGAAGCATCTGCATCTCATGCTGGCGCAGCTCGCCCAGGGCCAAGCGGATGTTCGAGACGTTCTGGATCTCGTGCACGGTGTGCTCCATGAACTCCTCGTTCAGGTGCTTCAGATGCCATCCGCCCAGCCCGCCCGTGAGACCCACCAGGGCGAACATCGCCAGCACCATGGCAATCGCTCCCTGCATCCGGGTGCGGATGGAGAAGCGCCGCATCAACGCAAGCATCGAATTCATCCCGCCTTCTCGTTCTGGCCCGTGCCCTGACGGCGCAAGGCCCCTCCAGCAGCGGCCTTCAGTGGCGTGACCGCCGCACCAGCGCGGCCACGTCCAGGATCAGGGCCACACGCCCGTCGCCCATGATCGTGGCACCCGACACGTCCTGCACTTTGCGGTAGTTGGCTTCCAGGTTCTTGACGACCACCTGCTGCTGCCCCAACAACTCGTCCACCAGCAAGGCGGCGCGGCCGCCTTCGGCCTCCACCACCACCATGATGGGCGGGGGGCGATCCTGGTCGATGCGGGGCACCGAGAACACCTCTTCCAGGGGGATCACCGGCATGTACTCGCCGCGCACCTCCACCACGCGGCCGGAGCCGCCGATGCTCTTGATCGTCTCCGCGGTGACTTGGAAGGACTCCACCACCGAGGCCAGGGGCAGGATGTAGCACTCCTGGCTGACGCCCACGCTCATGCCATCCATGATGGCCAGGGTGAGCGGCAGGCGCACGCGCACGGTCATGCCGTAGCCTTCTGCAGAGTCGATCTCGACGGTGCCACCCAGGGCCGTGATGTTGCGCTTGACCACGTCCATGCCCACGCCGCGCCCAGACACGTCAGTGACGACATCGGCGGTGGAGAAGCCGGGGGCGAAGATCAGGCCCCAGACCTCGCTGTCGGTCATGGAGTCAGGCGCCTCGATGCCGCGCTCGCGGGCTTTGGTGAGCAGCTTTTGCCGGCTCAGGCCCCGGCCGTCGTCTCGTACCTCGATGACGATGCTCCCGCCCTGATGGCTGGCAATCAGCGTGATGGTGCCGTGCTCGGGCTTGCCGCGTGCCAGGCGCTGCTCGGGCGCCTCGATGCCGTGGTCGCATGAATTGCGCACCAGGTGCGTCAGGGGGTCGGTGATCTTTTCCACCAGGCCCTTGTCGAGTTCCGTGGCTTCGCCCACCTGCACCATCTCCACCTTCTTGCCCAGCTTGGCCGCGAGGTCACGCAGCATGCGCGGAAAGCGATTGAAGATCATCGACATCGGAATCATCCGGATCGACATGACGGCTTCCTGCAGGTCGCGCGTGTTGCGCTCCAGATCCGCCAATCCCGCGGCCAGTTGTTGATGCAGCGCGGCGTCCACGCCCTTGCTGTTCTGGGCGAGCATGGCCTGCGTGATCACCAGTTCACCCACCAGGTTGATCAACTGGTCCACCTTGTCCACCGACACGCGCAGGGTGGTGGAGTCGGCTTGCGCTGCGGTGGCGGAGGGCTTTTCGGGCTTGGCGCCGGCGGCAGCCTTGGGGCCGCCCGATGCGCCGCCAGAAGAGGGCGTGCTCGCGCCGGAGACGATAGCGCTTTCTGTGGACGACGCGGCGGGTGCAAGCTTTGCGTGTTCTGGCGCAGCGAAGTTCGCACCGATCGGGCCTGCGCTGGCGCCGTTTACAGCCGCTGGCCCTGCGCCCGGGCTGCTGGGCGCCCCTGGGGCGCCCTCGAAGAACCCGAAGCTGTCATCGGACACGGCGGCGGCGCGCTGATCGGACAGCTCTGCCTCGGGCGGAGCACCCGGTGCGCCCGGGTGGAACCCGTAGCCGGGGCCAAGTGGCGCCAGACGCACCTGTTCTCTCGACACGTGAAACCCGAAAAGATCATAGAGATCCACGTCACTGGCCGTGGTCATGATCTTGAAGCGG
>CAYSOD010000336.1:0-4760 GCA_964432385.1 uncultured Rubrivivax sp. | reverse complement strand
GACAGTGCAATCAACTTGACACATCAGACCTTCAAAGTCGCACTGTGAACGGCATCAAGGAGGCGCAAGATGCAAGAGGCCCTGAAGTCTGGCACCGCAGCGCTACGGCGCGACCCGCGAGAGGCACCCTACGGTTTTCTCATAAATGGGGAGTTCCTTCATGAAGACGTCGAGGCCTTCATGTGGTTCGATTCACCTACGAGTCTGGCGAGCCACCTCCTGGACGTGCAACCCTTGCTGCTTCTCAAGACCCCCGAGAGCGAGGCGATCGAGTCCTTCAGGGAGCAAGTGCGGTTGCCGCTGGAGCAACTCTTGTTGCACGGGTTCCGGGACGACATCCGCCATGCGTTCAATCTCGCCGCTGACGGGCTCATGACGATCGAATGGTGGGGCAAGTTCACCGAGCTGTGTGTAGGTGAGTCTCCCCTATCGCGTGAACTGCTCTCCTGGTTTCGAGTGGCGAGACCTGCAAGTGCACGCGGCACCCACGCGCTGACAACGGAAGAACATGAACCGTTTGTTCGCTTTGTGCATACCTGGTAATGCTTGACCTCAAGCGGATGTCCAGCGCAGGCTCACGGAGCGCGATTCCAATTCATGACAAGCCTGTCATCCGGCTCTCATCGAACTGTCGCGAGCCGTCTGTAACCTGGAAGTTGGATTCGTTTCAACCTTTCCGGAGTTTGAATTACATGGCTCTCACATTTCGCCGATCGACGGTCGCACTGACCGTTGCAACTCTCTTCTCCCAGGCCCAAGGCCAAACCCAGCCACCTGAGTCGTCACCCATAGAGCTGAACACCGTGGTGGTGACCGGACGGGCTTCCTCAGCGACCCAGTTGAAGGCTGAGACCAGCTACTCGATCACCACGATCAGCAACGAGCGCCTCAGATTCACAGCGCCCACCAGCGTCGCCGACGTTTTCAAGAACGTCCCTGGTTTCTGGGTTGAAGGTTCTGGCGGCGAGGCCAGCAACAACGTGCGCGCCAGAGGCATTCCGCTGGATGGTTACTCTGCGGTGTCGCTGCAGGAAAACGGCTTGCCTATCCAGACCGATGGCGGGCTGGGCTATCTGAACGCGGACCAGTCCTTCCGGTTTGACAGCACCATCGAACGCGTTGAAGCGGTTCGTGGAGGCCCCGCATCGATCTTCGCGCCCTTTGCGCCTGGCGGCACTGTCAACTTCATCACCAAGAAGGGTGGTGCGGGCACGGGGTCGGCCATGAAGGTCACGCTCGGTGACTTCGGCAGCCAGCGCTTTGACGCCTACTACGGGGACTCACTCGGCAACTGGCGGTTCCTCGTGGGGGGTTTCTACCGATCGGAGAATGGCATTCGAGATACCGGCTTCCGGGCCAACGAGGGGGGGCAGATTCGCGTGTCGATGGGGCGCGACTTTGACCGAGGAAGCATCGACTTCGATTTCAAGCACATTGACGACAAGGTGGCGTTCTATCTGCCCATTCCGCTGACCTTTGACAAGCAAGGGACCGTGGTGCCGGTCGCCGGATTCAACCCGAACTACGGCACGGTGGCTGGCCCGGAGAACGCCTATGTCTGGATCAAGAACGTGGGAAGCCCCTACGCCTTCGATCTGACCGAAGGCACCAATGTCCGCTTGTCGCAGCTGACGAACACGGTGCGGCTCGATCTCGGCAGCGGATGGCAGCTCCTGAACTCGGCCCGCTACCGCAACAGCGACACCCTTCGAAATGGCTTGTTCCCCACCGGGAATACCCAGACAATTGGTGCCCAGCTGGCCTCCGTGAAGGCTTCAGCGCTGGCTGCATTCCCTGGCGCTGTCGATGTGCTGGCCCGCTACGCCACCAGCCCTTCCGTTCCCTACACGGCCTCAACGGGCAACGGCTTGGTTCTGGGGGGCAATCTCCTGTCGGTCAGCGTCCCACTCAGGGAGTTCAACAACGACCTGCGGTTCACCACCGAAATGGACCTGGGCGGAACCAAGCACGCCTTGGCCGTGGGCACCTATTTCTCAAGTTACCGCTATCGATTCGATCGGTACATGGGCACCACCTTGTTGGAGGCTGCCAACAACGCGCGCCGACTCGACATCGTGGCAGTGAACGCTGCTGGCTCTCCAGTGGGCAGCGTGACCGACAACGGCTTCCTGAGGTACGGCTCCCTGTATGACAACGTAGGCATGCAGGTGCAGGACCAGGCGTTCTATTTCGGTGATGAGATCCAGTTGTCCAAGAAGCTGCGGATCGACTTGGGTGCACGTTGGGAACAGACCAGAATCAGTGGGTCCGTCATGGACAAGAAGACGGTGGACCTGGGTGACACCACCACGCTGGCCGACAACCAGGTGATCACGGGTACCGGCAAGACAACCTCTGTGTCCAAGTCCTTCAACGGCACCGGCTGGACCTTGGGCGGCAACTACCAGGTCACTCCCCTTCAGGGCTACTTCGCGCGAGTGACCAGTACGTTCAAACTCCCCAGCGCAGGTGAGTACAACGGCAGCCCCACGCGCACGGACCAGTACGTCGTACCGGTGAAGATGGCTGAGTTAGGCGCCAAATACGCTGACAAGCAGTGGAGCGCATTTGCGACCGCGTTCTTCACGCGCTTTGAGGGTGTGACTTTCACGGACAACATCTTCAACCCCGCGACCAACAGCTTCACGCAGCAATTCGCACGAGCGAACACCGAGACCTCCGGTCTGGAAGCCGAAGTGCAATACAAGTTCTCGAGATGGCTTGATTTGTCGATGACCACCACTTTGCAGAACCCAGAGTACAAGGGGTTCAAGTACACCGAACTGGTTGCTGGCAAACCCGTGCAGCGGGACTTCAACGGCAAGCAATTGATTCGTGTGCCCAAGACGGCGGTCAAGCTGGTGCCGGGCCTTAATCTGGCCGACGGCGCCATCCGCGCAGAGCTGGAGTACGAACACTACAGCGAGCGCTATGCGGACGTGGCGAATTCCCAAAAGCTCCCCGCGTTCAGCGTGCTGAACCTGAACGTGCGTGCAAAGCTCTCCGACAACGCCACCTTGACCCTGAACGGCACGAACCTGACGAATGAGATCGGATTGACCGAAGGCGACCCGCGGGTGGGTCAGTTCATCAGCGGGGATGCGGGTGCCCAGTACTTCCGGGCACGCCCGATCATGGGTCGTGCCTTCCGGGCATCCCTGAACTATCGCTTCTGAGAGCTGACGGACGGGCGTACAGCCCCTCGTGCGTGATGCCCCTCACCTTCCGCGGCCTGATCCTGATTGCCCTGGCGTGCTGGAGTCTCATGGCCACAGCCCGAGACGCCGCGCCCGGGCGGCCTGCGGACCGGGTCGTTCAAAGCGACTTGACGGGCAGTGACCATCGCACCGTTCGCCGTGTGCCCTTTGACGTTCCAGAGGGCACGGCGACTGTAGCGGTGCGTGTCCGACACGATGGAGTAAACGAGCGGACGGTCGTCGACATCGGACTCGACGACCCGTTCGGCTTCAGAGGATGGAGCGGGGGTAACAAGTCCTACTTCGAAGTGGGCTTGTACCGATCCACCCCGTCATACTTGCCAGGTCCAATCCCTGGTGGGCTCTGGAGCCTGGTTCTCAGCATGCCCAATGTCCGACCTTTCGCTATCACGAAGGTCACGGCTGAAATCTGGTTTCTCAGCGATCAGGAGGAACAGCGGGGCAGGCTCATCCTGAAAGATCAACCCGGGTGGTACCGGGGCGAACTGCATTCCCACACGGGCCACAGCGACGGCACCTGCCTGAGCACGTCCAGGCGCCGGGTCGGCTGCCCAGTCTTCCTGACCGCTCAAAGAGCGGCCGATGAAGGTCTCGACTTCATTGCCATCACCGACCACAACACTGTCAGCCACTTCCAGGCCATGGAGGAGGCGCAGGCCTACTTCGACCAGCTCCTGCTGTTGCCCGGGATGGAGTTGACGACCTTCTGGGGCCATGCGAACTTGATCGGGATTACCGCCCCAATCGACCATGTGCGCGCGACACGATCGCCGCGTGATTTGAGTGAGGTCGTCAAGCAAGCCAGAAAGCGAGGGGCCTTCGCCATCATCAACCATCCTGGGCTGCCTTCGGGAGAGGAATGCATGGGCTGCGGGTGGAACCCGGTCGCAGGCGAAGGTTTGGAGGTCGATGCCGTGGAGGTATTCAACGGCAGTGTCATCCAGACTCAGGCAGGGCTGATCGAGGGCAGCTTGTCGGGATATCAGCATTGGTTGGGCCATGTACGCTCGGGGCGCCGAGCTCTGCCGATCGGTGCCAGTGACAACCATGACCCTCAGCGTTTGCGCGAACTTCAGGGGTCGATTGGTCGACCTTCTACCGTCGTCATGGCGCGAAATCTCAGCGCGAGTGCCATCCTCGACGGTCTGCGTGAAGGCAGGGCCTTCGTTGATCTCGTAGGAGTCAAGGGCCGGGTGGTCGATCTGTCCTTGGTGACCGAACAAGGGGCGGTCCCGATGGGCTCCACAGCGGCGCTTGCTGTGGGGCGCACCTACCAACTCGGGCTGCAGGCGACCGAGCTGCCGAAGGGCGCGGTCATTCAATGGATGGTGGATGGTGTGCCGTTCGCCGAGTCCCGTGATGCGCATGGCGGTATGCAGCATTTCGTGGTCGAGTATCGGCCGGGCAAAGTGGGCTGGCAGGCGCTGTTCGCTCGGGTCTTGAATGAGGATGGGCGACTCATCGCCTTCACGGGCCCCGTCTACGCGGACGTTCAACCTGCACAGGCGGCTCGGTGACCAGACGACCTCTGCGATCGGGTGG
>CAYSOD010000335.1:0-4782 GCA_964432385.1 uncultured Rubrivivax sp. | reverse complement strand
ATGACCTGTGCGAGCGTTACGTCAAGTCCACCGACTTCATTCAGCAGTACATCTTCCCCGGTGGCCTGCTGCCCAGCCCGCAGGCCTTCCGCGCGGAAGCCCGCAAGGCGGGCCTGGAGGTGGTCAATGAGTTGGCTTTCGGCCCGGACTATGCCGAGACCCTGCGCCGTTGGCGGGCCGACTTCCTGTCGCGGGACGGTCAGGTGCGGCAGCTCGGCTTCGACACCCGCTTCATGCGCATCTGGGAGTTCTACCTGGCGTACTGCGAAGCCGCCTTTGACACCGGCAACACCGACGTCATCCAGTTCACGCTGCGCAAGCCCTGACGGCCTGCGCTTCAAAGTCCATCTCATCGATACACCATGCGCTTGAAGTCCGACGCTGCGGCGCGCCGGCGACTGCTGATCGCGCTGCCCCTGGTGGCAGCCACCGGCATGCTGCAGGCACAAGGCCCGGCCCCTCAGGAACTGCGGGCCGAATGGCCAGCGACCCACCTGCACGGCCAGGGCCGCATGCGGTTTCTCGGCCTGCAGGTCTACGACATCCGGTTGTGGACCACCGAGCCCGGCCTGCCGGCCGAGGCCTGGCAGCGCCGGCCCCTGGCCCTGGAGATCGAGTACGCGCGCAACTTCGGCGGGCGCTCGATCGCTGAGCGCTCGCTGGAGGAGATGCGGCGCGCGGGGCCCGTGGCTGCCGAGGTGGCCGAGCGCTGGCTGCGCACCATGGCGCAGGTGTTCCCCGATGTGAAGCCCGGCGATCGCATCACCGGTGTGCACCTGCCGGAGGGCCTCAGCCGCTTCTTCCACAACGGCAGCCTGCGCGGCGAGGTGCGGGACGCCGAGTTCACCCGGCGCTT
Organism: uncultured Rubrivivax sp.; assembly: GCA_964432385.1. Taxonomy (GTDB): domain Bacteria; phylum Pseudomonadota; class Gammaproteobacteria; order Burkholderiales; family Burkholderiaceae_C; genus Rubrivivax. The sequence goes on along the minus strand of CAYSOD010000335.1, from coordinate 3,926 downwards.
CTTCGGCATCTGGTTGGGCGAAGCCACGTCCGAGCCCTCCCTGCGCGACAGCCTGCTGGGGCGCCGGTGAGCGGCCCTGCTGCGCCGACGGCGGCGCCCGTGGTTTCCGGCGGGCGCCCGGGGTCGACGGAACCCGCCCGCCCCAGCTCGGCCTGGCGCGGCGGATGGCGGCAGGGACTGGGCTACGGGGGGCTGGGCCTGCCGCTGGCCTTTGTGGCACTGCCGCTGTACGTGGTGCTGCCCAACCACTACGCCGCCACCTTCGGGGTGCCGCTGGCCACCCTGGGCACCTTGCTGCTGGCGGCCCGGCTGCTGGACGCCGTGGCCGACCCCTGGATCGGACACCTGGTGGACCGCTGGTTTGCCACGGGGTTGCGCCGCATTGCGGTGGCGGGGATCCTGGCGGCGTTGGTCCTCGCGCTGGGTTTTCGGGGCCTGTTCTTCCCGGCCGTGACCGAGGCGACAGCGCTGCTGTGGTGGTGCGGTTCGGTGTTGGCGTTCACTTACCTGGCCTACAGCGTGTTGTCGGTGATCCACCAGGCTTGGGGGGCGCGGCTGGGCGGTGACGAGGCGCAGCGGGCGCGCATCGTCAGCTGGCGCGAGGCGCTGGCCCTGGTGGGCGTGCTGGTGGCCAGCGTGCTGCCGTCGCTGGCCGGGCTGACGGCCTCCACCGCCGCGTTCGCCTTGCTGCTGAGCCTGGCCCTGGTGGGCGCGGTATGGGCCCCCCGCCCCGCCAGCGCCCATGTTGACCGCGGCCCTGACCCTGCTGCAGGAGCGAGGGCCGTTGCCGAGGCATCGGCGCCCTCACCCTGGCAGAGCCCAGGCTTTCGCCGCCTGCTGGCGGTGTATCTGGTCAACGGCATTGCCAGTGCCGTGCCGGCCACCCTGGTGTTGTTCTTCATCCGCGACCGCCTTCAGGCCGCCGCCTACGAGCCGCTGTTCCTGGCCAGTTACTTCGCCGCTGGCGCGCTGTCCATGCCGCTGTGGGTGCGCCTGGTGCAGCGTCTGGGCCTGGCGCGGGCCTGGTTGGCGGGCATGGTGCTGGCCGTGGCAGCCTTTGCCTGGGCCGCGCTGCTGGGAGCCGGCGACGTGGCGGCCTACACCGCCGTGTGCGTGGCCAGCGGGGTGGCCCTGGGGGCCGATCTTGCGCTGCCCGGCGCCCTGCTGGCGGGTGTGATCCAGCGTGCCGGACATGCCGGCCAGCTGGAAGGCCGCTACTTCGGCTGGTGGAACTTCGCCACCAAGCTCAATCTGGCGCTGGCCGCGGGAATCGCCCTGCCGCTGCTGGCGGCCTTCGGCTACCAGCCCGGCGGGCGTGACGCACAGGCCCTGCAGGCCCTGACCATGGCCTACTGCCTGCTGCCCTGCGCCCTGAAACTGGCCGCTGCCGCCTTGCTGCACCTGCTCTGGATCCGAGGAGAACCCCGATGACGACTCGACGCCTGTGGGCCGCTGCCGCGGCCGCTGCCCTGACCCTGGCCACCGTCGGCCCGCTGACTGGTTGTGCCAGCGCCCCCGTGCCTGCCGACTACGCGGCCGAGAAGCCGGTGCTGGACCTGAAGACCTACTTCAACGGCGAGCTGACGGCCCACGGCATCTTTAGTGACCGCTCGGGCAAGGTGGTCCGGCGCTTCACCGTGGCCATGACCGGTACCTGGCAGGGTGCCGAGGGCACGCTGGACGAGCGCTTCACCTACAGCGACGGCACGACCGAGCGCCGCGTCTGGCGCCTGACCGACCTGGGCAACGGCCGCTGGAAGGGCCGTGCTGACGACGTGGTGGGCGAAGCCGTCGGCCAGGCCGCCGGCAATGCGCTGAACTGGGCCTACACCCTGCGCCTGCCCGTGGACGGCAAGGTCTACGAGGTGCAGTTTGACGACTGGATGTTCCTGATGGACGAGCGCGTCATGCTCAACCGCGCCGTCATGAGCAAGTTCGGCATCCGACTGGGCGAGGTGACCCTGTCGTTCTACAAGCGATGAACCACCCTCCACGGCCAAGACCCCCATGTCCCTGAACCCCCGCCTCGCCGACTGGAACGGGCGCACCGCCTGGCTCATCGGTGCCTCCACCGGCATCGGTCGCGCCACCGCGTCCCGCCTGCACGCCCTGGGCGCGCAGGTCATCGTGTCGGCGCGCAGCGCCGGCCCGCTGCAGGCCTTCACGCAGGAGCACCCCGGCAGCCAGGCCATCGCCCTGGACGTCACCGACCGCGAGGCCCTGCACGCGGCGGCCGCCGGCATCGTGGCGCGGCACGACCGCATCGACCTGGCGGTGTACTGCGCCGGCACCTATGCCCCCATGCGCGCCACCGAGTTCCAGCTCGAGGTGGCCTTGCAGCACCAGCAGGTCAACTACGTCGGGGCGCTGTACCTGTTGGACGCCGTGCTGCCGCACCTGCTGGCCCAGGCCCGCACCGGGCGGGGCGGCCACCTCAGCCTCGTGTCCAGCGTGGCGGGTTACCGCGGGCTGCCCAAATCGCTGGCCTACGGCCCCACCAAGGCCGCCCTCACCCACCTGGCGCAGACGCTGTACCTGGACCTGCACCCCTTGGGCCTGGGGGTGTCGGTCGTGAATCCCGGCTTCGTGGCCACGCCCCTGACGGCACAGAACGAGTTCCACATGCCGGCCCTCATCAGCCCCGAGCAGGCCGCCGAAGAGATCCTGCGCGGCTGGCGGCGCGGCGAGTTCGAGATCCACTTCCCCAAACGATTCACCCGCGTGCTCAAGGCCCTGGGCCTGCTGCCCGACGGCCCGTACTTCGCCGCCGTGCGGCGCGCCACGGGGCTGTGAGGCGCCGCGCGCCAGCAGATGCCCCACGTCTTTCGCTGACATCGCTCCTGCCATGGTCACCACCGACGACCCCCGCACCGCGCGCGTGATTGCGCTCTTCGAGGGGCTCAGCCCTGCCGATCTGGCCCGACTGGGCGAGTTCTACGCGCCCGACGCCCGCTTCAAGGACCCGTTCAATGAGGTGCAGGGGCTGCCCGCCATCCGCGCCGTCTTCGATCACATGTACGTGGCCCTGCACGAACCGCGATTCGTGGTGCGCGAGGCCATCGTCCAGGGGTCTCAATGCTTTCTGGTGTGGGACTTCCTGTTCCGCTTCAAGCGCTTCTCGCAGGCCGAGCAGTGCGTGCGCGGCGGCTCGCATCTGCAATACGGGCCGGACGGCCGCATCACGCTGCACCGTGACTACTGGGACGCGGCGGAGGAGCTTTACGAGAAGCTGCCGGGCGTGGGCGCGCTCATGCGCTGGCTCAAACGCCGGGCCAACAGCTGAGGATCACCCGGGTTCGCGCTGGCCCCCACCTCAGCGCGTCTCGGGTGCGAGACCCTCAGCGCTGACCCTCGGTCAAGGAGTCCACCTGAAAGGTGCCGGTCTTGTCCACCAGCCAGATCTCGCGCCAGGACGCACTGCCGCCTGCCATCTTGACCGGCGCCGGGTAAGGCGCGGCTCGGCGGATCAGCGACAGCACCCAAGGCGTGACCTCCTGGGCCGCGGCCGGCGGGCGGATCACCTTGACGTGCACCACCTGACCGGCGGCGTCGACCTCGGTCTCGGTGATCATCACCGCGTACATCATGGGCGGCAGCTTGCCCTTGAAGATGCGTTCCCGATGGAGTCCGTACAGATGCTGAGCACCGTACGAGCGATAGGCCAGCGGGGTGCTGGCACTGGCCACCTGACCCAAGGGCTCCGGGGCCGGTGGCGCGGACGCAGCTGGCGGGGGAAGCGGAACCCCTGGAGACGGCGCTGGGGTCAATACAACAGGAGGAGCCAGTGGCGCCGGAGCCGGTTGGGACACCGCCTCGGGCCCTCGCATCGGCGCTGGTGGCTCGACAGGCTGGGGCGGGGTGGTGCACGCGGCCAGCGTCAGCAGCAGGGCTGTGCCTGCAAGCGGCAGGACTCTGGGTGAACGGCT
>CAYSOD010000334.1:1176-4783 GCA_964432385.1 uncultured Rubrivivax sp. | reverse complement strand
CTGATCCTCGCCCAGATGGGCTTGTGCCCCATCGTGCTGGAGCGAGGCCGGCCGGTGCGCGAGCGCACCAAGGACACCTGGGGACTGTGGCGCCAGGGCTTTCTGAACCCAGCTTCCAACGTGCAGTTCGGTGAGGGCGGCGCGGGCACCTTCTCCGACGGCAAGCTCTGGAGCCAGATCAGCGACCCGCGCTACCTCACGCGCAAGGTGCTGACCGAGTTCGTGCAGGCCGGCGCGCCGGAGGAGATCCTCTACGTCAGCAAGCCGCACATTGGCACCTTCCGCCTGGTGAGCATGATCGAGAAGATGCGTGCCCAGATCGAGGCGCTGGGTGGGGAGATCCGCTTCGAGCAGCAGGTGACCGACCTGCTGTTGGAGCCGGCGCCAGGTGAGCGGTCTAAGGCGGGACGTCTACGTGAAAGTTGCGACCCGGCGGAAAGCGGGCTTGATGGCGCGACCGCCGGCAGTGGTTCAACAGCCCAGCCCGACTATCCGCCCGATGCTGCTCACTTCCAGCTCCGCGGCCTGCGCCTTTCCAGCGGCGAGGAGCTGCGCACCGACCACGTGGTGCTGGCCGTGGGCCACAGCGCGCGCGACACCTTCGCCATGCTGCACGGCCGGGGCGTGGCGATGCAGGCCAAGCCCTTCTCGGTGGGTTTTCGCATCGAGCACCCGCAGGGCATGATCGACCGGGCGCGCTTTGGGCCCAACGCCGGCCACCCGCTGCTGGGCGCGGCCGACTACAAACTGGTGCATCACGCGAAGAACGGCCGCTCGGTCTACAGCTTCTGCATGTGCCCCGGCGGCACCGTGGTGGCCGCCACCTCGGAGCCCGAGCGCGTGGTCACCAACGGCATGAGCCAGTACTCGCGCAACGAGCGCAACGCCAATGCGGGCATCGTGGTGGGCATCTCGCCCGAGGACTACCGCCTGGACCCCGGCGGCAGCGGCCCCGTGTCGCCGCTGGACGGCATCGCCTTCCAGCGTGTCTGGGAGTCGCGCGCTTACGAACTGGGCGGTGGCGGCTACCGCGCCCCAGGGCAGTTGGTGGGGGACTTCGTGGCCGGCCGTCACGGCCGCGCCGTGGCGCGCGAGTTCGGCGACGTGCTGCCGTCCTACAAGCCCGGCGTGCAGCTCACCGACCTGGCCGAACCTGGGCGGGAGAGTCTGCCTCACGCGGTGCTGGAAGCCATCCGCGAAGCCCTGCCCGCCTTCGAGCGCCAGATCCCCGGCTTCTCACGTGCCGACGCCGTGCTCACGGGCGTGGAGACGCGCACCTCGTCGCCCCTGCGCATCCCGCGCGGACGCGACCTCCAGAGCCTGAACGTGCGCGGCCTGTACCCCGCCGGCGAAGGCGCAGGCTACGCCGGCGGCATCATGTCCGCGGGCGTGGATGGGATCGAGGTGGCGGAGGCGTTGGGGAAGGACTTGCTGGGGGTGCCCGGCTGACACGCCTGCGGCTTTGCCAGGACGCTGACTTACCTCTCATCCAGGGTGCTGCATCAAGTACTGCGCCAACGCCTCCCACGCCGGCAGCGACGTCGGGTCCAGATTCGCATTCGCCGCCAACGGGTGTGAGGCGTACCGCGCGACCACCATCTCCGCTGCGGGGTCGATGACGATGGCCTGGCCGTGGACGCCGCGGGCCATGAACACGCCGTTGGCGTTGTGGCTGTGCCACCACTGGTGGCGGTAGGTCCAGCCCGGCAGCAGGGCGTAGCCGGCTTGGGCGAACTTGGACGGCTCACCTCCGGCCCGGATGGCGGCCACGGCGCTGGCCGGCACGATCTGCCGGCCGTTGAAGGCGCCGTCACAGCGCATCATCTCGCCCATGCGCGCCAGGTCGCGCAAGGTGGTGCACAGGCCGCCGGCGGCAAAGGGCATGCCGTGGGGGTCGCAGGTGATGTGGGCGTCGCGCTCGGCCCCCAGCGGCGCCCACAGGCGCTGCGACAGCAGGGCCTCGATGCGCTGGCCCGTGGCGCGCTGGATCACCCAGGCCAGCACGTCAGTGTTGACGCTGCGGTAGGAGAAGGACTGCCCATGCGCACCCGCTGGCGCCACGGTCTGCAGGAAGGCGTAGAGCCCGTCTGCGCTGGGGTGGTCCGGCTGCGGGGGCGCGAAGCCGCCTGAGCGGGCGTAGGCGGCGATGCCCGAGGCAGGGTCGGTGTAGACCTCGCTGAAGTCCAGCCCCGTGGTCATGTTCATCACCTCGCCCAGGCGCGCCGTGCCGAAGCCGGACGCTGCCAGCTCCGGTACCCAGTGCGTGACAGTGCGCGACTCGTCCAGTACGCCTTCAGCCACCAGCAGCGCGCCCAGGGTGCCGATGAAAGACTTGGTGACCGAGAAGGCGATGTGCGGCCGCTGCGCGTCCAGCGCGCCAAAGTAGCGTTCCATCACCACGCGGCCCCGGTGCAGCACGAAGATGCCATCGGTGTAGTTGGCCTTCAGCGACTGCGCGAAGCTCATCGGCCGGGTGGCGCCCAGCGGGGTGAAAGTCACGTCATCCAGATCGTCGCGCAGGGCCTGGGGCAGGGGCGACGCGGGGCCCTCACCGCGCGGAATGTCCAGTGTGGGGTGCAGCTCGCGGGCGTGGCTGAAGCTCCAGCGCAGCTGCGGAAACTGCCGGCTGCTGCCGTTGGCAAAGCGGATCACCTTGTCAGGCGCAGGCGGGCTGCCCTGCATCCAGCCCAGGCGCTGCGGGCAGCTGGCATCGGCGTCCAGCTCGTGGGGCGGGGGAAGGGTGTCGGGCAGGGCAGTGGGCGGTGTGGTGGTCATGGGAGGGCGACCGAGGGGTCTGGAACGAGGAGCCTGCAGGATAGCCGCGGGGCACACCGCTTTTGGATCGCGGTGCTGCGCGACCCACAGACTCCTCCTTGACCTTGGACCGCATGCGTACATCGCCCTTCTGTCAGCATCCGAGCTCAAACTTGACCGCATTGATGAAATGCTGCCGCGCACCATGCTCATGCGCCCCGTCTGCCCGCTCCCCCTCCTGATCCGACACCTGGCTGTCGCGGCCACGGCTTTGGGTGTGGCGTGGGTGGCGCGCGCGCAAGGATCCGTGCTTGCAGACAGGCCCGTTTCGCCGGCGAGGCCAGCATCCGCGGCCGCAGCCGACCCTCTCAACCCTCAAGCGCGCGTGCCCGAGGCTGTCTACACCTCGCCCTTGTCCAACTACCGCAGGTTGGGTGAGGACAAACGTGTGCCCTGGACGCAAGCCAACGAGACGGTGAACCGCATTGGCGGCTGGCGCAGCTATGCACGGGAAGCACAGCAGCCCGACGCGCCGGCACCAGGGACAGTGCCACAAGGCGGTTCGGCGCCCGTGACGGTGAACGCGAACGTTTCTGCGCCTGGCTCTGCCGCCTCTGCGGTCCCCAGCCCCGCACCGGGCCACCGTGGCCACGGGTTGCGTTGACCTGCACGTCATGAGCCCTCAGCGACTTGCCACGCCCGCCATGGCCATGTTGGCCCTGCTGGCGCTCAGCGGTTGCACCACCCTCAGATCGGACGCGGGACTGCGCGAAGTGCGCCAGCTGGTCGAGCCGCGCCTGGGTGCGCCAGCCACGCTGGACTGGGCCCGCGAACCGGCCGATCAAGGCCGCCT
>CAYSOD010000334.1:0-1076 GCA_964432385.1 uncultured Rubrivivax sp. | reverse complement strand
TACATGCGGGCGCTGCACGAGGCCGCCGAGACCGCCATCAACGCCCGCTCCGAAGTGCGCGAGGCCTACGGCGCCTACCGCGCGGCCTGGGACATCGCGCGCCACCACCGTGAGGAGATCGTGCCGCTACGCGCGCGCATCGCCGAGGAAAACCTGCTGCGCTACAACGGCATGCTGATCGGCGTGTTCGAGCTGCTGGCCGATGCGCGCGTGCAGATCGCCAGCGTGCAAGGTGCGATCGATGCACTGCGCGACTTCTGGATCGCCCAGGCCGAGCTCGACATGGCCCTGGTGGGCAAGCCCAGCCTCTCGGCCGTGGCGGCGCCAGCCGCCGCGGCGCAGCCGGCAGCTGCCGGCCACTGAACCCTCCAGCTGCCTCCACACCCCATGGCTTCACGACGAGACTTCCTGGGCGGTGCCGGCATCGCCGCCGCCGTGGCCGGCGCCACCGCCGTGAGCAAGGTGGCGCTGGCTGCCCTGCCCGAGCCGGTGCTGCAGACCAAACCCGACACCATGCCGCCGCTGGTGCCGCCCAACGGCCGGACCTACCGCCCGGTGGTCACGCTCAACGGCTGGACGCTGCCCTGGCGCATGAACAACGGCGTCAAGGAGTTCCACCTGGTGGCTGAACCGGTGGTGCGCGAGATGACGCCGGGTTTCAAGGCGCACCTGTGGGGCTACAACGGCCAGAGCCCCGGGCCCACCATCGAGGTGGTGGAGGGCGACCGCGTGCGCATCTTCGTCACCAACAAGCTGCCCGAGCACACCAGCATCCACTGGCATGGCCAGCGCCTGCCCAATGGCATGGACGGGGTCTCGGGCCTGACGCAGAAGGCCATCGCCCCCGGCAAGACCTATGTCTACGAGTTCGTGGCGCGCCGCCCCGGCACCTTCATGTATCACCCGCCCGCCGACGAGATGACGCAGATGGCGATGGGCATGATGGGCTTCTGGGTCACGCATCCGAAGACCAACCATCCGCTGATCGAGGCGGTTGATCGCGATTTCTGCTTCCTGCTCAATGCCTTCGACATCGACCCGGCCGCTGCTACGCCCACCATCATCACGATGACGAA